>NZ_JBEXRR010000004.1:0-238121 GCF_040613175.1 Nocardioides sp. NPDC006303 | reverse complement strand
CAGGACCGCGAAGCGGCCGGCGAAGCCGGCGCCCGAAGGGCGTCCTTGACGCCGGTCCAGATCGAGAGACCCTCAAAGAACGGGTCGGCGGCCCACCCCAACCCCAAAGTACGGTCGTAACCATGGGTATCCCACTCAAAGACCGCGAAGACCTCCTGACCCAACCCCTGATCGCAGCACTCTCAGTAAGCCGAGAAAACGGAAGAGCACCCTTGACAGTCCCGATCTGGTACGACTACACCCCCGGCGGCGACGCATGGTTCGTCACGGGAAAGGACTCACTGAAGACGAGACTGATCCGCGCAGCAGGACGCTGCACCCTGATGGTCGAGCGCCTCGAGCCGACGGTCAGGTACGTGTCGATCGAAGGGCCGGTACAGATAGCGGATGCCGCCGAGGGCGAGGCAGAGGCGATGGCGCGGCGGTACCTACCTCCCGAGGCAGCCGACGCCTACCTGGCGCAGGCGGCGAACTTTCCGCCCGAGGTGACGATCCGGCTCACGCCGGAGCACTGGATCTCTGCCGACCTCGGCTCGCTGTGACCTCGCCGTAAACAAGGCTCACCGAGTCACGAGTTGACCCACCTCGGCCAGCTGTCGCCGGACCGCGAGGGCCGCGGCCCGGCCGGCACGGCTGGCCCCGATGGTGCTCGCGGAGGGACCGTAGCCGACGAGCTGGACACGCGGGTCGTACGCAGCCGTGACCGCGGTTTGGACGTCGGCCGAGTCGCGCAGCAGCGGGATCCCGCCGTGCGAGCTGCGCAGGTGAAGCGGTGCGAGGTGGGTGACGGCGGGGCGGAAGCCGGTGGCCCACAGGATCGCGTCGACACGCTCGAAAGCCCCCGAGTCCCATCGGAGCCCGTCAGGCTCGATACGACTGAACATCGACAGCCGGCGCTCGTAGACCCCGAGCCGCGCGGCCTCCTGCTCCTGCGGGCGCAGCGAGAGACCGGTGACGCTGACGACGCTCGCGGGCGGCAGGCCGGCCTCGACCCGCTCGGCCACCAACGCCACCGCCTCGCGCCCACGCTCGGCGTCGAAGTCGGAGCGCCAGACCGGCTCCCGCCGGGTCACCCACAGGACGTCGGTCACCGGCGCGAGCTCACCGAGGAACTGCACCGCCGAGGCTCCTCCACCGACCACCGCGACCCGTGAACCCCGGAAGTGCGCGGCGCCCGGATAGTCGTGGGTGTGCACCTGCTCCCCGAGGAAGGTCGAGGCCCCCGGGTAGTGCGGGACGAACGGCCGCGTCCAGGTCCCGGTCGCGTTGACCAGCGTCCGGGTGAACCAGGTCCGGCCGTCGGCCGAGTGCACGGCGAGCAGGTCACCGACCGAGGTCACCGAAGCCACCTTCACCGGGCGCTCCACGGGCAGGTCGTGCAAGGACTCATAGGTCCCGAACCATCCCGGCACGGCGACGTTGGCCCGCTCCCCGGACTCCCCCGGCGCCCGCCCGTCCGGCAGGTCGGCCACGCCGTGCACGTCGTGCATGGTCAGTGAGTCCCAGCGGTGCTGCCAGGCGCCGCCGGGGCGCCGCTCGGCGTCGAGCACGACGTGGCGTACGCCCAGCCGGCTGAGGTGGTAGGACGCCGACAGACCGGCCTGACCGGCACCGATCACCACTGATTCGTAGCTCTCCACGCACACCTCAACAACGCGCGCGCCACATCCATGCCCCGCGAAACACTGCGGGAACACGTTCTACTTGACTAACCTCAGCAGAGTCACTCGGGACCGGGAGGTCGGACACGATGGATCAGGCACCATGACAGCGACCGAGGCGCTACGCGAGGTCCCACGACTCGCGCCCGGCGACCGCGGCCTCCCCTGGATCGGCCGGCTGCTGGACTACTCGCGCGACCCGGTCGGCTTCTATCGGCACCAGTGGGAGACGTACGGTCCGGTCTCGCCGTTCTTCCGTGCCGGCGAGGCCGGGGTGGTCGCGCTCGGACCGGACGCGTGCGAGGCGGTGCTGCGCAACAAGGACAAGGCCTTCGCCAACGGGCCGGCGTGGGGGCAGATCGTCGGCCCCTTCTTCGACCGCGGCCTGATGCTGCTCGACTTCGAGGAGCACCACGCCCATCGCCGCATCATGCAGGAGGCCTTCACCCGGGACCGGCTCGCCAACTACACCACCGCGATGCACCCGGCGATCGCGCAGGGCATGCGCGGCTGGGCCAACGCGCCCGCGTTCCAGGCCTATCCGCGGCTCAAGCAGCTCACCCTCGACATCGCCGCGGACATCTTCATGGGTGGTGCGGCCGAGACCAGCCGGGCCGAGATGGACCGGGTCAACAAGGCGTTCATCGCCTGCGTGCAGGCGGCCGCCGGTGTCGTACGTGGCGATGTGCCGATGACTCGCTGGGGCAGGGCGTTCCGCGGCCGCAAGGTGCTGGAGGGCTTCCTGCGCCACTACCTGCCCGCCAAACGGGCCACCGCGAGCGACGACATCTTCTCGGTGCTGTGCCACATCGAGACCGACGACGGCGAGCGGTTCAGCGACGAGGACGTCGTCAACCACATGATCTTCCTGATGATGGCCGCGCACGACACCTCGACCATCACCTCCTCGACGATGCTCCAGTACCTCGGCCAGCATCCGCAGTGGCAGCAGCGCTGCCGCGAGGAGTCCCTCGCGCTCGGCGAGGCGCCGACGATGCAAGAGATCGACGGCCTCACCAGCCTGGACCTGGTGATGCGGGAGGCGCTGCGGCTGCGCGCCCCGGTGCCGGCGCTGATCCGGCGTACGGTCAAGGAGACCAGCCTCCTCGGGGTCCGCATCCCGGCCGACATGGGCGTGATGGTCGGGGTCCAGTTCAGCCACATGATGGAGGAGTACTGGACCAACCCGAGCGTCTTCGACCCCGAGCGCTTCGCGCCGCATCGGCGCGAGGACAAGAGCCACCGGATGGCGTGGGAGCCGTTCGGCGGCGGGGTGCACAAGTGCATCGGGCTCTACTTCGCTGGTCTCGAGGTCAAGTCGATCCTGCACCGGCTCCTGCGCAACTACCGATGGAGCGTCTCCCCCGGCTACCGCGCGCCCCTGGACAACAGCTCGCTGCCGTTCCCGAAGGACGGCAACCCCATCCAACTGACCCGGATCTGAGGAGATCGATGACCACGAAGACAGCGGAGGCCGAAAGCGTACGTCCCGGATGGGTCGACGAGGCCCGGCTCGCCTCCTGGACCCGATGGGTTTCGGCTCCGGTCTCGGGTGGCGACGGCACGCTGACCGCAGTCGCACCCTATGACGCCCAGCCGACCGCCCCGGTCCCGTCGGTGACCGCCGCGGACGTCGCCGAGGCCGCGGCGGCAGCGCGGGCGGCCCAGCCCGACTGGGCCACGCTGGCCTTCCAGGACCGCGCCGAGGTCATGCTCCGCTTCCACGACCTGCTCGTCGAGCGCCAGGAGGAGGTGCTCGACCTGATCCAGTGGGAGATGGGCAAGGCCCGCTTCCATGCCTGGCAGGAGATCCTCCAGGTCGGCACGATCGCCCGCCACTACGCCCGGCGCGGCCCGACGTACCTGGCCGACAAGCGGGTCCGCGGAGCCATCCCCGGCATCACCTCCGTGAAGGAGGTGCGGGTGCCGAAGCAGGTCGTCGGGATCATCTCGCCGTGGAACTACCCGCTCTATCTCGGGGTCGGCGACGCCATCCCGGCGCTGCTCGCGGGCGCGGCCGTGATCAGCAAGGCCGACCCGCAGGCGCCGCTGACGCTGCTGTGGGCAAGGGCGCTGATGGCCGAGGCCGGGCTCCCCGAGCACGTCTGGCAGGTCGTCACCGGGCCCGGTGCGGCCACCGGGGAGGCGGTCATCGACAACGTCGACTACATCGCCTTCACCGGCTCGACGGCCACCGGACGGATCGTGGCCCAGCGTGCCGCGGGCCGGCTGATCGGCGCCTCGCTCGAGCTCGGCGGGAAGAACCCGCTCATCGTCCGCCGCGACGCCGACCTCGCCCAGGCGGCTCGTGGCACGGTGATGGCGGCCTTCGCCAACACCGGTCAGATGTGCGTCCACATCGAGCGCGTGGTGGTGCACGAGGACGTCTACGACGCCTTCCGCCAGGCGCTGGTCGCCGAGACGGAGAGCCAGGTCGTCGGGCAGACCTTCGACTACTCCGCCGACGTCGGCTCGCTGGCCTCGCAGGCGCAGCTCGACAAGGTCACCGCCCACGTCGCCGACGCGGTCGCGAAGGGCGCGACGGTGCTGGCCGGCGGCGAGCCGCTGGCCGAGGTCGGTCCGTACGCCTTCGCCCCGACGATCCTGGAGGGCGTGACCGACGAGATGGACCTGTGTCTCGGCGAGACCTTCGGACCGGTCCTCGCGCTCTACCGCGCCGACAGCGACGAGGAGGCGGTCCGCATCGCCAACCAGGGCGAGGCCGGGCTCTCGGCGAGCGTGTTCAGCAAGAACGTACGCGAGGCCGACATGATCGCTCGCCGCATCCGCGCGGGCGCGGTGAACATCAACGACGGCGCCGCCCTGGCGGCCGGGAGCATCGAGGCCGGGATGGGTGGCATGGGGTCGAGCGGGCTCGGGCGCCGCCACGGCGCGGACGGGATCCGGAAGTTCACCGACGCCCAGACCATCGCGGCCTCCCGGATGGGCCCGATCGGGCCGTTCAAGGGCCAGACGGTCGAGAAGTTCGTGCAGCTCGGCAACGGGCAGCTCAAGGCGCTGCGGAAGCTGGGGGTCCGATGAGCGCGCCGGGCGAGCACAACCTGGCGGTGCTGGCCGAGGAGTCCTATGCCCGTCACGGCGACCACCCGATGGTCTTCTTCGAGGGCACCTGGCACACGTCCAAGGAGATCGCCGAGCGGTCCGCGCGCGTCGCCGGCGGCCTGCGCAGGCTCGGGATCGAGCCCGGCGACCGGGTCGTGGTGCTCACCATGAACACCCCGGAGGTCTTCGTCAGCTACCGCGCCCTGTGGCGCCTCGGCGCGGTGGTGACCCCGGTGATCTTCCTGCAGACCCCGCCCGAGCTGCGGCACATCCTGGAGGACTCCGGAGCCACAGCGGCCATCGTCACGCCCGAGCTGCTGCCGCTGGTGCAGGCTGCCGGCGAGGGTCTCGAGCTCACCGTCATCGTGGCCGGAGACGTCCCCGAGGGAACTGATGCGGTGACGTACGAGAGCCTGGAGGGCGCCGACCCGATCGACATCGCGCCTCGCGGCGACGACGACCTCGCGGCGCTGCTCTACACCGGCGGCACCACCGGGCGGGCCAAGGGCGTGATGCTCAGCCACCGCGGGCTGTGGGAGTCCGGGCACGCCCTCCACCGGGTCGGGGAGAGCCAGGGCACGACCCGGTGGCTGCTGCCGCTGCCGCTCTCCCATGCGTACGGCCTGATCGTGGTGATCAGCGGGATGCACTCGTCGCGTCCGCAGAGCTCGGTGCTGCAGCGGTGGTTCGACGCCAAGGGCTGGCTCGAGCTCGCCCAGGAGCACCGGGTCGAGTCGAGCACGGTGGTCCCGTCGATGCTGCAGATGCTGCTCGACCAGCCCTACCAGGACTACGACCTGAGCTCGCTACGCTCCTTCGGCAGCGGTGGCGCACCGCTGCTGCCGGCGCTGCGGGAGAAGGCCGAGGAGGCTTTCGGCGTGACCATTCTGGAGGGCTACGGCTGCACGGAGTCGAGCGCGGTCATCGCCGCCTCGACCGTCGAGGAGTCGCGGCCCGGCAGCGTCGGCAAGCCGCTCTCGCACGCCGAGGTGATCATCGCCGGGCCGTCCGGTGAGCCGGTCCCGACCGGCGAGGAGGGCGAGATCTGGGTGCGTGGCCCCGGAGTCATGCAGGGCTACTGGAGCGACCCGGCCCAGACCGCCGCCACCGTCGTCGACGGCTGGCTGCACACCGGCGACATCGGCCACTTCGACGCCGACGGCTACCTCTACGTCGACGACCGGATCAAGGACCTGATCATCCGGGGCGGGTTCAACGTCTTCCCCCGTGACGTCGAGGACGCGCTCCTCGCCCACGAGGCGGTCACCGCCGCCGCGGTCGTCGGACGCCCGGATGCTCACAAGGGCGAGGAGGTGGTCGCCGCCGTCGCCCTCCATCCCGGCGCACGCACCACCCCCGACGAGCTGGTCGCCTTCGTCAAGACGCGGCTCGCGCCGCACAAGTACCCCCGCGAGGTGCTCATCCTCGACGCCGTCCCCGTCACCAGCGTGGGCAAGACCGACAGAAAAGCCGTACGCAGCATGGTCCGCACCACCGAAGGA
This sequence comes from Nocardioides sp. NPDC006303, assembly GCF_040613175.1. Lineage (NCBI taxonomy): Bacteria > Bacillati > Actinomycetota > Actinomycetes > Propionibacteriales > Nocardioidaceae > Nocardioides > Nocardioides sp. NPDC006303. Next base: position 231,895 of record NZ_JBEXRR010000004.1, on the reverse strand, counting down.
GAGTCATGACACGCCAGATCGAGGGAACCGCCGTCATCGTCACCGGAGGCGCCCGTGGCATCGGCCGCGCCACGGTCGAGCGGCTGGCCCGCGCCGGGGCGACGGTCGCCGTCGGCGACCTGGACCCGGACCTGCTCGAGGATCTGACCGCCGAGCTCGGGCAGCGGGTCGTGGCTGCGCATCTCGATGTCACCGACCCCGCCTCCTGGCGTACGTTCCTCGAATCGGTCGCCGACCTGGGCCCGTGGGACGTGCTGGTCAACAACGCCGGGATCATGCCGCTCGGGTCGGTCCTGAAGGAGGAGGACGCGCTCACCCGGGCGATCTTCGAGGTCAACGTGCACGGCCCGATCAACGGGATCAAGGCGGTCGCGCCGGCGATGGTCGATCGAGGTCAGGGTCACATCGTCAACGTCGCCTCGGCGGTCGGGCGGGTGCCGGTGCCGGATGCGGCGACCTACTCGGCCTCGAAGTTCGCCGTGGTCGGCTTCTCGGAAGCGTTGCGGATGGAGCTGGCGCCCTCCGGCGTCGACGTCTCGCTCATCCTGCCGGCGGTGGTGCAGACCGAGCTGGCCGACGGGGTGCCGCAGGCGAAGGGGATGAAGCCGGTCACTCCCGAGGACGTCGCGGCCGCGATCGAGTCGGTCATCCGCGAACCGCGGCCCGAGGTCTGGGTGCCCAACTGGACCCAGGCCCTGACCAAGATCACCCAGGCGATGCCGCGCCGGTTCCAGGACTTCGTCGACCGCGCGACCAACGCCTCGCAGCTGCTCGCCGGCGTGGATCCGGCGGCGCGGGCGGCGTACGAGAAGCGGGTGCGGCGCAACGTACGGTAGCGCCCGAGTTGGCCCAGTGATTGGCCCAGGAGACGGAGGCCTGATTGGCCGGGCGCGGAGGGCTCCGCGCTCACTAGCGTCACGCTTGTGAACAACGACGGACTCTCCGTGCCCCAGGGCGCGGCTCTCACCCTCGGTGCGGTGCTCGGCACCGGTGTCATCTCCCTGCCCGCGCTGGCGGCGAGCGAGGCCGGACCGGCCTCGCTCGTGGCCTGGCTGGCACTGATCGTGCTCTCGGTGCCGCTGGCGGCGACCTTCGCCGCGCTGGGGGCGCGGCATCCTGACGGCGGCGGGGTGGCGACGTACGCGCGGCTCGCCTTCAACCAGCACGTCGCGACGATGGTCGGCTGGGCGTTCTACCTGACGATCGGCGTGGGGGCGCCGGTCGCGGCGGGGTTCGGTGGGGCGTACGTCGCCGACGCCTTCGGCGGGGGCCAGGGCATGTCGCTGGCGGCGACCGCGGGGATCATCGTGCTGGTCACCGCGATGAACTGGTTCGGGATCAAGGTGTCCGGAGGCGTTCAGCTGGCGATCGCCGGGGCGATCGCGGTGCTGCTGGCGGTGGCGGTCGTGGTGGCGCTGCCGCACGCCGAGCTGGAGCGGCTGACGCCGTTCGCGCCGCACGGGTGGGGATCGGTCGGCACCGCGGCGGCGATGCTGGTGTGGGCGTTCGCTGGGTGGGAGATCCTCTCGTCCCTCTCGGCCGACTATCGCGACCCGGCGCGCGACATCCGCCGGGCGACCGTCATCGCGCTGGTGGTCGTCACGGTGCTCTACCTCGGGATCGCCTTCGCGACGGTCGCGGCGCTCGGGTCCACCTCGGGTGCCGCGCCTCTGGCGGACCTGCTCGTGCTCGGCTTCGGGGAGCCCGCGCGGCCGGTTACGGCCGTGGTCGCCGTGCTGCTGACCATCGGCGCGATCAACGCCTACTTCGCCGGCGGCTCGCGACTGGGGGCGTCGCTGGCCCGCGAGGGCGGTCTGCCGCGAGCCCTGGCAGCTCCGGCGTCAGCGATCCCGCGTCGATCGCTGCTCGCGATCTGTGCCGTCGCGCTCGGCACCCTCGCGGTGACCTGGGCCGCGGATGCATCGACGGACGCGGCGCTGCTGATGGCCTCGGGGACGTTCTCGCTGCTCTACGTGGTGGGGGCGGCGGCCGCGCTGCGGCTGCTGCCGCGGGGAGGACGGTCGTGGTGGGCCGCGGTCTGCTCGCTGATCGCGGCGCTGATCCTGCTGGGTCTCACCGGTGCGCACCTGCTCGGTCCGCTGGTCTGCGGCGGGGCCGGTCTGGCCTGGTCGCTGGCCATGTCACGTCGCGACCGGTCACGCCCAGCCCGCGAGATCGGCCAGCAGCTCGAGCCCGCGGGGCAGGCTCTCTGTCCGGACGGCTCCGTAGCCTAGGAAGAGTCCGTCGCGTCCGGGCAGCAGGCGATGAGCGGCGATCGTGTCCAGCGCCAGCCCCTCGGCAGCGGCACGCTCAGGCAGGTCCGCGGGGAGCTCCGCGTAGGCGGACAGGTGCAGCCCGGCGGCCGACGGGAGCACCTCGACCGGCCAGGTGGACAGGGTCTCGAGGAGGAGCGAGCGACGCTCGGCGTACGTCTTGGACGCCTTGCGCACGTGACGGGCGAGGAGGCCCTCCTCCAGGAAGCGGGCCAGGGCGGCCTGGGGCTGGACGGGGCCGAAGCCGTCGCCGAGCTGCTTGGCGGCCAGGAGGCTGTCGACGAGGGAGCCCGGGGCGACCAGGTAGCCGGTGCGCAGGCTCGGCAGCAGCGACTTCGAGAAGGTGCCGACGTAGATCACCCGGCCCTGGTCGTCGAGGGCGTGCAGCGGCTCGAGGGGCCGTTCGGTGAACCGGAACTCGCTGTCGTAGTCGTCCTCCACGATGCCCGCGTCGTGCGTGTTCGCGAAGGCGAGGAGGGCTCGGCGGCGTGGGAGGGAGAGGCGTACGCCGAGCGGGAACTGGTGGCTCGGGGTCGTGTAGACGAGCCGGGCCTGCTCCGGGATCTCCTCGACGACCAGCCCTTCCTCGTCGACCGGGACCGGTACGATCCGAGCGCCGTGGGAGGCGAAGAGGTCGATCGCGGACGGGTAGCCCGGATCCTCCACCGCGACGACGTCGCCCGGCTCCAGCAGGACGCGGGCGACGAGGTCGAGCGCCTGCTGGGTGCCGCTGGTGACCACGATCTGCCCCGGGTCGGCACGCACCCCACGGTGGTAGGCGACCGTGTGCGCCAGCGCCTCGCGCAGCCTCGGCAGACCGGCGGGCGAGGCATAGGTGCCGGGATTGTGGCCGCGCAGCCGCGACTCCGCCGCGAGGATCCGCCGCCAGGTGTCGAACGGGAAGAGCTCGGCATCGGGGATCCCCACCCGCAGGTCGTACGCCGGGACCGCCGCCTCCGCGCTCGTCGGCCGGGGCGCCCAGCGCCAGCCCGGACGCGGGGTCAGGGAACCGGGGGCGTGATCCCTTCGCTGCCGCGTGGCTTCGGCGACGTACGTCCCCGCGCCCACGCGCGACTCCAGGAACCCCTCCGCGACCAACCGCTCATAGACCGTGGCGACCGTGTTCCGGGAGATGCCGAGATCCTTGGCCAGCGCCCGGCTCGCCGGAAGTCGGTCGCCCGCCTTCAACCTGCCGTCGCCGAGCGCGTCGCGCAGCGCCTGATAGAGCGACGCGGATCGTACTGCCCGGTCGGTCAGGTCAAGCGCGAGGTCCACAGCGGGATTGGACCACACCTGGGCGCCGAGCGCGCGATGGTTTAAGACAGTCGGCACACATCAGGGATCGGTCGGAAGTCCGAGGCGGGTGATGATCTCCTCGGCGGTCTCAGCCGCGGACAGGCGGGTGTTGTCGATCACGGTGTGCGGGAAGTGCAGCGGGAACGGCATCTCCGGGCCGGTCGAGAGCACATGGCGCTCGTTCCAGTCCACGGCGTTGGCCCTCGCCCACTCGGTGTCGCGCTTGGACGGCTTCGCGGCCAGCCGCTCCGGGGTGCCCTCGCGGCTCAGACGGGTCGACATGTCGGCGTACAGCTCGACGCAGTCGACCTTCCCGCCCGCCTCGACCACGGGAGCGACCAGCCTGGTGACGGCCTGCGCGTCCTCGGGGAGCTCGAGCGCCCAGACATAGGTGACGATGAGGCCGGGGAGCTCGGAGGCCACCGCCTCCTCGATGACCCGCCGCCGGAACTCGTCCTTGAGCACGCCGAACGACGGCATCTCCCAGTCGAAGACCTCCAGCAGCGGCTCGATCGTGGCGTGGTTGTGGAAGAGGCGGTACGGCGTGCGTGCCGCGATCTCCCGACCCACGCTCATCTTGCCGACCGCCGGTGGGCCGAAGAGGTTGATGAGATGCATGGGGTCAGTGTGGCCGCTGAGTGTCGGTGGTCGCGACTAGGTTTGTCTTTTATGAGCGACACGTCTGAGGCGTTGGCGCAGTTCAGCGACCCGACACGTACATGGTTCGCGGCTGCCTTCGCTGCGCCGACCGCGGCTCAGGCCGGTGCCTGGGAGGCGATCGGGGCAGGACGCAACGCGCTGGTGGTCGCGCCCACCGGGTCGGGTAAGACGCTGAGCGCGTTCCTGTGGTCGATCGACAAGCTGCTGAGCGAGCCGGTGCCGGAGAAGAAGCAGCGGTGCCGGGTGCTCTACATCTCCCCGCTCAAGGCGCTCGGCGTGGACGTGGAGCGCAACCTGCGCAGCCCGCTGGTCGGGATCCGCCAGACCGCCGAGCGGCTGGGCGTGGAGGCGCCCGAGGTTCGCGTCGGGGTGCGGTCCGGAGACACGACCGCGGCCGACCGGCGCAAGCTGACCACCGCTCCCCCGGACATCCTGATCACCACGCCCGAGTCGCTCTTCCTGATGCTCACCAGCCAGGCCCGCGAGACGCTGCGCAGCGTCGAGACGGTGATCGTGGACGAGGTCCACGCGGTCGCGGCAACCAAGCGCGGCTCTCACCTGGCGCTGACCCTCGAGCGCCTCGACGCGCTCCTGGACAAGCCTGCCCAGCGGATCGGGCTCTCCGCGACCGTACGCCCGCTGGAGGAGGTCGCGCGCTACCTCGGCGGCGCCCAGCCCGTCGAGATCGTCGCGCCACCGGCCGAGAAGCGCTGGGACCTCAGCGTCGTCGTGCCGGTCGAGGACATGACCGCGCCGAGCGCCTACGGCGAGGAGGAGGACGAGGACCCGCAGCGGGCCTCCTCGATCTGGCCCCACGTCGAGGAGCACGTCGCCGACCTGGTCACCGCCCACCGCTCCACCATCGTCTTCGCCAACTCGCGCCGGATCGCGGAGCGGCTGACCGCGCGGCTCAACGAGATCGCCTCCGACCGGGTCTTCCAGGCCGGGCCGCCGCCCGCGCAGGTGATGGCGCAGTCGGGGCAGTCGCACGGCGCGGCCCAGGTGATCGCGAAGGCTCACCACGGGAGCGTGTCCAAGGAGCAGCGTGCGCTGATCGAGGACGACCTCAAGTCCGGCCGGCTGCCGGCCGTGGTCGCGACCTCCAGCCTCGAGCTCGGCATCGACATGGGTGCGGTCGACCTCGTCGTCCAGATCGAGTCGCCGCCGAGCGTCGCCTCCGCCCTCCAGCGCGTCGGGCGAGCCGGCCACCAGGTCGGCGAGGTCTCCCGTGGCGTGCTCTTCCCGAAGCACCGCGGTGACCTCGCTCAGACCGCGGTCAGCGTGCAGCGGATGCGGCAGGGCCTGATCGAGTCGATGAGCCTCCCGGCCAACCCGCTCGACGTACTTGCCCAGCAGATCGTCGCCGCCACCGCGCTGGACACCTGGGACGTCGACGAGCTGTTCACGCTGGTCAGAAGGACGGCGTCGTACGCGACCCTCCCCCGCTCCGCCTACGACGCCACCCTCGACCTGCTCGCCGGTCGCTATCCGAGCGAGGAGTTCGCCGAGCTGCGCCCGCGCATCGTGTGGGACCGGGTCGCCGGCACCGTGACCGGGCGACCGGGAGCGCAGCGGCTGGCCGTCACCAGCGGCGGCACCATTCCCGACCGCGGGCTCTTCGGCGTCTACCTGGTCGGCGAAGGCACCGGAAGGCGCGTCGGCGAGCTCGACGAGGAGATGGTCTACGAGTCCCGGGTCGGCGACGTCTTCGCCCTCGGCGCGACGAGCTGGCGGATCGAGGACATCACCCACGACCGGGTGCTGGTGACCCCGGCTCCCGGCATCCCGGGACGCCTGCCGTTCTGGAAGGGCGACTCGCTCGGCCGGCCCGCGGAGCTCGGCGAGGCCGTCGGCGCCTATACCCGCGAGCTCGCCGCGCTGCCTGCGAAGAAGGCGGAGGCGCGAGCGCAGGAGGACGGCCTGGACGCCTACGCGGCCGCCAACCTGGTCACCTACCTGCACGAGCAGGCCGAGGCCACCAATGTCCTCCCCTCCGACAGCAACATCGTCGTCGAGCGCTTCCGCGACGAGCTGGGCGACTGGCGGCTGGTGGTCCACTCCCCCTACGGCCGCCCGGTCCACGCACCGTGGGCACTGGCGATCAACGCGCGGATTCGGGAGCGCTACGGCGTCGACGGCCAGGCGATCGACAGCGACGACGGCATCGTGATCCGGCTTCCCGACACCGATGCGGAGGCACCGACCGGCGAGATCATCGTCTTCGAGCCCGACGAGATCGAGGACCTCGTGACCACCGAGGTCGGCGGCTCGGCGCTGTTCGCCAGCCGCTTCCGCGAGTGCGCCGCGCGAGCCTTGCTCCTGCCCCGCCGCGACCCCGGCCGCCGCTCGCCGCTGTGGCAGCAGCGCCAGCGCGCCGCCGCCCTGCTCGAGGTCGCCTCGCAGTACCCGAGCTTCCCGATCATCCTCGAGGCCGTACGCGAGTGCCTCCGCGACGTCTACGACCTCCCCTCCCTCGTCGGCCTCCTCCGCCGCATCGAGCGCCGCGAGATCTCGATCGTCGACGTCGCCACGCCGACCCCCTCGCCCTACGCCCAGTCGCTCCTCTTCGGCTACGTCGCCCAGTTCCTCTACGAGGGCGACTCCCCGCTCGCTGAGCGCCGCGCCGCCGCCCTCACCCTCGACCAAGGCCTCCTCGCCGAGCTGCTCGGCCGCGCCGAGCTCCGCGAGCTCCTCGACCCCGAGGTCCTCGCCGAGGTCGAGTCCGAGCTCCAGCGCCTCGCCCCCGGCAGGCGGGCCCGCGGCGCCGAAGGCATCACCGACCTCATCCGCACCATCGGCCCGCTGACCCTCGAGGAGATCGCCGCCCGAACCACCCCTGCCGAGGCGTCAGCCGCGTCGGCCGAAGCGTCACGTACGTCGGTCGAGACGTCACCGAGTGACGTCTCGGCCAGCGCGAGTGACGTCTCGGCGATGCTGGAGGATCTCGCCACGGCTCGACGGGTGGTCGAGGTGCGGGTTGCCGGGGAGGCTCGGTGGGCGGTGGTCGAGGATGTGGCCAGGCTCCGGGACGGGCTGGGGGTGGCGGTCCCTCCGGGCGTACCGTCTGCCTTCACCGAGCCCGTCGAGGACCCGGTCGGCGACCTGGTGTCGCGATACGCGCGCTCGCACGGTCCGTTCACGGCCGCCGACGTGGCCTCGCGGCTGGGGCTGGGCGAGGCGGTCGTCCGACACACCCTGGCGCGGCTCTCGGCGCGCGGGCGGGTGCTCGACGGGGAGTTCCGGCCCGGCGGGAGCGGGTTGGAGTGGTGTGACGCAGACGTGCTCCGGATGCTGCGCCGACGCTCGCTGGCCCGGCTGCGCAAGGAGGTGGAGCCCGTCGAGCCGGCAGCGCTGGGCAGGTTCCTGCCGGCGTGGCAGAAGACGTCCGTACGCAAGGGCGCGCTGCGTGGGGTCGACGGGGTGCTGAGCGTGGTCGACCAGCTCGCCGGCTGTCCGGTCCCGGCCAGCGCGCTGGAGAGCCTGATCCTGCCGGCCCGGGTGGTGGACTACGAGCCCGCGTTCCTCGACGAGCTGACCTCCGGCGGCGAAGTGCTCTGGGCCGGCCACGGCACCCTGCCCGGCACCGACGGCTGGGTCTCGCTGCACCCGGCCGACACCGCCGAGCTGACGCTGCCGTCGCCCGCTGAGATGCCGCCAGGACCGCTCGCCGAGCGGCTCCTCGAAGCCCTGGCGCCCGGCGGCGCCTGGTTCTTCCACCAGCTCGCCCGGACCATGGCGGCCGACAGCGAGGCGACTCCGAGCGACGCCGATCTGAGCGCGGCGCTGTGGGAGCTGGTCTGGTCGGGGCGGGTCTCCAACGACACCCTGCTGCCGTTGCGGGCGCTGACCCGTTCCGGCACGCCGTCGCACCGCTCCCGCCGGCCACCGCCGCGCGCCCGGGGCGGGCGCTACACCGGCGGGGCGCGGATGCCGGCCCGAGCCGGTCTTCCGGAGACTGCCGGGCGATGGACGATCCTGCCCGAGCCCGATTCCGACCCGACCAAGCGCGCCCACGCGGCGGCCGAGCGGCTCCTGGACCGCCACGGTGTGGTCACCCGCGGGGCGGTCCAGTCCGAGCGCACCCCCGGAGGGTTCGCCGCCGTCTACAAGGTGCTCAGCGCATTCGAGGACTCCGGCCGGGCCCGCCGGGGCTACTTCGTCGAGGGCCTGGGCGCGGCCCAGTTCGGCACCGCGGGCTCGGTCGACCGGCTGCGTACGTTCTCGCGGGTCGAACCGGCCGACAAGCCGGTCGCCCTCGCGCTCGCCGCGACCGACCCCGCGAACCCCTACGGCGCGGCCCTCCCGTGGCCGGTCGCGGAGGAGGGCCACCGGCCCGGCCGCAAGGCGGGCGCGATCGTGGTGCTGGTCGACGGCGAGCTGGCGATGTACGTCGAGCGAGGCGGCCGCACCCTGCTGACCTGGTCGGAGGAGCCCAACCTCCTCGAGCCCGGCGCCGAGGCGCTCGCCGAGGCCGTCCAGAGAGGGGCGCTGGGACGGCTCACCGTCGAGAAGGCCGACGGCGCCCCGCTGCTCGGCTCGGGAGACACCCCGCTGCGCCAGGCCCTCCAGTACGCCGGCTTCGTCGCCACCCCGCGCGGCCTGCGCCTGACCTCGCCGAGCAGGTGAGCGCGTGCCCGAGGGTGACGCGGTGCTCCGGACCGCCCGCAGGCTCGACAAGGGGCTGGCGGGGCAGGTGCTCACGCGTACGGACTTCCGGGTGCCGCAGCTGGCCACGGCGGACCTGTCCGGCGGCACCGTGCGCGAGACGGCGACGCACGGCAAGCACCTGCTGACCCGGATCGACCACCGCACCGGCGAATGGACGCTGCACACCCACCTGAAGATGGAGGGATCCTGGCGGGTTTTCGAGGCCGGCCGGCGCTGGCCGAAGCCCGGCTTCCAGGCGCGCGTGGTGCTCCGCACCGAGAAGATCGAGGCGGTCGGCTTCCTCCTCGGCATCGTCGAGCTCGTCCCCCGCGACCAGGAGGAGCGACTGGTCGCCCACCTCGGCCCGGACATCCTCGCCGACGACTGGGACCCCGACGCAGCCCTCGAACGCCTCGCCCGGGAACCCGAACGGCCACTCTTCGACGCACTGCGCGACCAGACCAACCTGGCCGGGATCGGCACGATCTACGCCGCCGAGACCTGTTTCATCGCCGGGATCAACCCGCTGCGTACGGTCACGGATGCCGGCGACCGCCTCCCCCGGATCCTCCAGCGAACCCGCGACCTGATGCAGGCCGACTGGTCACGCTCCCGCCAGATGTGGGTCTATGGCCGCCGGGCATGCCGACGCTGCGGCGGCACCGTGACCGTCGCCCGCGTCGGCCCTCCCGGCAAGGAGCGCCCGGCCTACTACTGCGCGAGCTGCCAGGCCTAGCGTCCGTGGAGCAGGCGCAACCGGATCTGGGCGATCCGGACGCGGGTGTCACGCATGTGGCGGGCGACATGCGTCCGCTCGCCGGGAGCGACCGAGGTGAACTCGTCGCGAAGGATGTTCAAGGTCTCCTCCAGCCCGAAGAGCTCGGCCTCGAGCAGATCGGGGGAATGCACGTCGCCCTCGAGACCCGGTGACGGCACCGTCAGGTCTGGAAGCTCGTTCTCGACTGCCATGGTCATCGCACCATCTCCCCATGAATGCGCGAGCCCGTGGTGGGCTCACGTCGGCAAGGAGACGGAACGGTCCGCGCTGAGACACGCGTGACGAAAACTCCCCCAGATTGGGGAGAGAATCAAGCGGCGGCGGCGTCGGCCGCAGCGCGGACCGGCATCCGAAGGATGGTTGCCTCTTCGACGGCGACCGCGTCGGAGACGTCGCGAAGGACGTCGGAGAGGGCGACGTCGAGGGCGCTGCAGAGCGAGGCGAGGAGTTCGGAGGAGGCCTCCTTCTGGCCACGCTCGACCTCGGAGATGTAGCCGAGACTGACTCGCGCCTCCGCGGAGACCTCGCGCAGGGTCATCCCACGCTCCAGCCGCTGGGCACGAAGCACCTCGCCGAGAAGTCGACGGAAGAGCACCATTGCGGTCAGCCTCCTACAGTTCACAAGTCACCGACATCTGGGTGACGTCTTGCTCCAACGCTACCTGACCCTTCGATGTTCCCGCCGAAGTAGTCCGAGTAGTTCATCAACAGCGAACAAACACGTATCACGCTGGATCTCCATGCGCGAGCCCGACAGTCCGAGAAGCGTCGTTGTTTCACCGTGCGGACCGGAAAGGCCCACGTACACCGTCCCGACGGGCTTTCCCTCCTGCTCGTCGGGCCCGGCCACGCCCGTGGTCGAGATTCCGTACGTCGCCCCCGACCGCTCCCGCGCCCCCGCGGCCATCGCCGCCGCGCACTCCGCGGAGACCACTCCGACGGTCTCGATCACCGAGACAGGGACACCCAGCAGGGTCTGCTTCAGCTCCGTCGCGTACGTCACGAAGCCGCCGCGATACGTCTTCGAGGCACCCGGAGGGTCCGTGAGCATCGCGGCCAGGCGGCCGGCGGTCAGGGACTCGGCGGTCGCCACGGTGGCACCCGCCTCCTGCAGAGCGCCGTTGAGCTCCTCGACTCGATTCATGCCTCAGACAGTATCGACCTCATCGAGCGCGGCCGAGGACCTGGACCTCGGCCATGTTGAGCTCGGTCGGGGTCGGCGAGGACAGCCAGACCCTGACGTACCTCCCCTGCGCGGGCAGGTCGATATTCGTCGGTCGCCCGGCCTGGACCGTCTCGTGGTGTGAGGTCACCGCGGGGTCGGCCAGCGCCTGGGCCAGGGTGGCGGGAAACGGCGAGTCCGAGACCAGGACGTGGTAGTCGCGGAGGCGTTCGGCGCAGCAGTCCAGCCGGTTGTAGATCTTGACCGCCTCGAGCGAGAAGGACGCACCGAGGTCGACCTGCCACCATGGCTGCGCCTCGCTACCGGAGGTGGTGCTGAAGTCGGAGGTGCTGCCGTTGACCGCCTTCTCCGCGCCGTAGCTCGAGGACCAGTCCGAGATCTGGGTGGCCGCCTTGCCCTCGGAGATGTTGCGCAGTGGCGGCAGGCCCAGCCAGGAGTCGTGTTCGGCGGCGACGTCCTCGATGAAGGCGTCCAGCACGCCGTCACCGATCATGACCAGACCCTCGACCCGGTTCTTGCCGGGCTCGGAGCGAATCTGCGAGGCCTCCTCGGCCAACGCCTCCATCCGCGACCGCGCGGCCGCGGCGGCGCCCTTGTCGTCGCGGCGTACGGCGTCGAGCACCGCGAGCGCCTGACCCATCGCCTCCGCCCACAGGTCGGTGGCCTGCAGATGCCGGTCCGCGTCGGCGACGAACCCGTCCTCGACCCCGGCCCTGATGGTCTCGGGTGTGGAGGCCATCAGCCGCGCCGTGGGTCGCAGGCCCTTGATCGCGTTCTGCGGGCGGACCGTCCACGTCTCCCAGAACGCATCGATGCGCGCGGCGAGCTCGGGTGACTGCGGAAGCCACAGGTCCGGCCCGAAGGTCGGAGCCGCATGATTGAGGTCGACGAACATCTCCACCGCCTCGGTCACTCGCGGATCGCCACCGGCGAGGTCGCGTGCGGCCTGGCGTGCGGAGGTCGCCCGGTCCCAGCCGAGGTCGTTCCAGGCGAAGTCCATCATCGTGAAGACGACCGGCTTGCTGGCGTACGCCTGGTTCATCGGGTTCGACACGATGCCGGCAAGATGCCCGGAGAGACCCGGTTCGCGATGCGCGTACGGGCCGAGGAGCAGCCGGCCAGCGGTCTGCCCGAAGTCGTTGACCGGGTAGTTGTCCCAGACGAACACCTTGCGGCCGAAGAGCTCGCGGGCCGCCGAGGCCTGGTCGACGGTGATCGCCGGGGGCACCACGTCCGTGCCGGTCCACATCACCTCGACCTCAGGGGCGAGATGCTCGCGCCAGGCCTGCTTGTAGGGCGTCTCGGTCAGGTCGCCGTACTGCGTCGGCACCGTCTGCAGCGGCTGGACCCCGTCGTGGGTCGCGACGAACGACTCCTGCAGCCAGCTCAGCAGCTCGGCCTGGGCACGACCGACGCTGGCCTGGGTCGCCTCCCCGTACGCCGCAGTGTCCTCCGCACAGTTGAACGAGAGCGCGATGTCGTCCAGCGGCAGCGAGAAGGCTCGCACCCCGATGTCGTACATCGCCTGGAACTTCTCCGTCAGCGCCGCCCGATCGCTCGTGCCGGTGTAGCAGACGGTGTTGCCCGGCGAGAGCGCGAAGGTGAACCGGACGTGGTTCGCAGTGGCCGCCGCCACGAGCTCGCGCAACTCGGCCAGCTTTTCGGCTGGGTACGGCTCGCGCCAGCGCTCGCGGTGGTAGGGGTCGTCCTTGGGGGCGTAGATGTAGGTGTTGGCCTTGACCCGCCCGTAGAAGCCAAGCTGGTCGAGACGCTCGGCATGGCTCCACGGCTTGCCGTAGAAGCCCTCGATGCTCCCGCGCAGCGGCATCCTCGGGGCGTCACTCACCTCAGCGCCGGCGATCTTCCAGTCGTCGGCGTCCGCCACGAAGAGCTGGCGCAGCGTCTGGGCGGCGTAGAACTGGCCCGCCTGGTCGCGCCCGGCCAGTGTCACCGTGCCGACGCCGCCCGAGGAGGCGTCGGCCAGGACCGCGTAGCCCTCGGCATCGGCTGGGACCACCACGTCACCTAGCCCATGACGTACGTCGCTGCGCTCCGCCGACCCGAGCAGCACCGTCAGCGGCGCCGTGCCGGTCACGTCGGTGACCACGTCCAGACGCGTCGCTCCGTGCTCACGCAACAACCGGCTGGTCAGCTCGCGAGCCGGGGCGTCGGTGTCGTCGCCGACGACTAGCTCGACCCGTTCGGGAACCGGCACGTCCGAACCTGCCCGGGCCACAGACCGCGGCGTCGGTGAGATTGTCGGGAGCGGGTGTGCCGCTGCGCTCGTCGGCGCCGTGTCGGCGCTGGCCGAGGCCGGCCCCAGGGGCGACATCGTGGCCGTGGCCGCCAGCGCCGCTGTGAGCCAGGCCGTGATCGTGACGGTTGTTCTCGAACGCTTACGCATGGCACGTCTCCCTCGCGAGAATGGGGTTCGCGAAGGACCTTAACCGATTTAGGTCAGTGCCCGAGCAAATTCTTCCTCAGGCGACCGTCTCGGGGCCCCGCGAGCGGGGCCCCGAGCCCAGGTCAGCCGGCGTTGCGCTGGAGCCCGACCACGACCGGGTCGTGGTCCGAGGAGCGGAACGGCGAGTCGGTGTGCAGGTCGGCACCGGTGTAGTTGTAGCGGCTGTACTCCATCAGCAGGGACTCACCAGAGTTGATCCCCCAGATGTCGGAGCCGGTGAAGCGGCGCTGGGCGTGCCGGTTGAGGAGCACGTGGTCGAGCGATCCGGCGAGACCCGAGAAGGAGTAGCTGTACTCCTCGTTGCCGCTGAGCGTCTCGGAGTCGGCGTAGCCGGCCTCGTAGAGGACCTGCATCGGGTCCTCCTGGGTGTAGGAGTTGAAGTCGCCGGCGAGCGCGACGTCGCTGATCCCGGTCTGGGAACGGATCGAGGAGACCCAGGAGACCAGCGCGGTGGCCTGGCGGACCCGCGACTCGTTGGAGGCACCCTGGCCGTCGCCGATGTCGCCGTCGCCCGGCCACGGGCCGGGCGAACCCTTCGACTTGAAGTGGTTGACCACGAAGAAGAACGGGGCCCCACCGGAAGCCGGCTTGAAGATCTGGCCGATGGGCTCGCGGGCGTTGCCGAAGGCCTGGTCGTCGCCGCTCTGGTCGCCCAGCGCACGGGCCTCACCGATGCGGCGTACGGCCGAGCGCTTGTAGATGATCGCGTTGGTGATCACGTCGGCGCCGGATGCGTCGGGCAGCTCGGCCGAGGACGGGTTGGCCGTCCAGACCTTGCGCCCCGCGGCCGTGTTGAGCGCGGCGACCAGCGAGTTGGTCGCCTCGTCCGGGGTCTCGCCCAGGCGGGCGGAGTTCTCGATCTCCATCAGGCCGACGACATCGGCGTCGAGCGCGTTGATCGCCGAGACGATCTTCGACTGCTGGCGACCGAAGTCGGCCGGGTCCCAGGCACCGCGCTGGTCGCATCCGCCGCTGACGTTGTTGCCGTCGCCGGCACGGTCCTTGAAGGCGGTGCAGCCACCGTCACCGACGTTGTCGTCGTCGGCGTCGCCGAGCGTGGTGAAGTAGTTGAGCACGTTGAAGGAGGCGATCTTCACGTCGGCACGGCGGCCGATCTTGCGCTCGTCGGGGGCGGCGGTGCGTACGTCTTCGAAGTCGGCCGGCCACGACGCCGGGTCGGCGGTGGCGACCTGGGTCGGCTGGAAGCGGTAGGTCGGCGCCGAGGGCGAGCCGCCCTCGGAGAGGATCACCGGGCCGCGGAAGTCGACGGAGGCACCGACCACGACGGGCGCGGTGTTGGAGACGTAGGGGATCGTCCGGCTCGTCGGCGGGCGCAGCGTGGTCGAGGAGCCGTCGTCGAGCACGATCCCGCGAGCGGCGTTGTCGGCCTCGACGGCCTCGGCCTCGGCCGACCCGGGACGGGCCACCTCGGTCGGCTGGAGCAGCGGGCGGTCGCCCTGGGCGAGACCGAGCTCGCCGAAGTTCTCGACCCCGTAGGTGTTGCTCACCGTGACCTCGCCCTGGGGCGCGAAGAGCATGCCCTCCAGCGACTCCTTCTGCGCGGCGGTCGCCGGCCACTGCGACACGACCGGGTCGATCGACCCCGTGCCGTCGGTGACGATGTCGGCGGCGGTGGGCACCGAGATCTCGGTCAGCCCGGCGTACTCGGTCACCTCGCCGGTCACGGTCACCGCATCGCCCGGCTTGACGGTGACGGCGCCCGCCGAACGGGGCTGGTAGACGAAGACCGCGTCGGAGGCGTCGTGGGACCCGAGGTCGAGCGACCCGCCCGTGCCAGGGGTCTGGAGATAGAAGCCGAAGAAGCCACCCGAGGGGTAGGCGGCGGTGACGATGCCGCTGGTCGTGACGGTCTCACCGACGAGCGGGCTGGCGGTGCCGGTGCCCTGGATGTCGGCGATGGTGACGGCCTCGGCCGTCGTGGCGGCGCGCGCGGTCGGGATGGCGACCGCACCGATGCCGGCGACGGCGGCCGTCAGGCCGACCACCGAACCGAGCACCTGACGTGCTGAGAACATGGATGACTCCCCGCATGGAAGTAGATGGCGATGGGCGGCCTGCCCGATTCAGCACCGACCGAAACCACGCGACCATAACGCGGCGTACGCCCTCACGGCGGGGATCTTGGATGAACGTCCGGTAACGGAGTTACAACTACCCGAAATTGGAGAACTACGAGGAGCGCAGGGCGGCGCGCTGCTTCCAGACGCCGTGGAAGAACTGGGCGCCCGACCACATCGTCAACGCGACCGCGACGGCGAGGCAGATCTGGAAGGCGTAGAAGAGCAGCTCCCAGACCAGGGCGTCACCGAAGGCACCACCGTGGGCGGAACCGTGCGGCAGCGGCAGCAGCAGGCCGCCGAGGGCGACCGCCTGCACCGTGGTCTTGATCTTGCCGAGCTGGTCGGCGGCGATCACGATCTTCTTGAGCACCGAGAGGCGCAGCAGCGTGACGCTCCACTCGCGCAGCAGCACGATGATGGTCACCCACCACCAGATGTCGCCGACGATCGAGAGGCCGATGAAGGCCATCCCGGTGACCGCCTTGTCGGCGATCGGGTCGGCGATCTTGCCGAAGTCGGTGATCAGGTTGTGCTTGCGGGCCAGGTCGCCGTCGATCTTGTCGGTGATCATGGCCAGCACGAAGATCACGAAGGCGACCCAGCGCAGCGTCGGGTTGTCGCCACCGTCGGCGAGCAGCGCCCACGCGAAGAACGGCACCGCGAGGATCCGCAGCGTGGTCAGCGCGTTGGGTACGTTCCAGTTGCTCGTCTTCTGCACCGATTCCTCGGGGGCAGTGCTCTCGTCGTTCACGCGGCGAACCCTATCCGTTCACTTCAGCGACCAGGTCAACGCCTTCGGAGGCGATGACGGTCGCGCTCACGAGATCACCCGCACGTACGCCCTCGACGTCCCCTTCGAGGGAGGTCATCCCGTCGACCTCTGGCCCCTGGTGGGCAGCGCGGCCCAGCACTTCACCGTCGGAGATCTCCTCGACGAGCACGACGACCTGCTCGCCGATCCGCTCCTCGGCGCGCTGCGCGGTGAGCTCCTCGACGAGCTCGTTGACATGCTCGACGCGGGCGCGGATCTCGTCGGCGTCCAGCTTGAGCGACTCGTCGAAGCCGGCGGCCTCGGTGCCCTCCTCGTCGGAGTAGCCGAAGACGCCGGTGACGTCCATGCGCGCGGCGACCAGGAAGTCGGTCAGGATCTCGAGGTCCTCCTCGGTCTCCCCGGGGAAGCCGACGATGACATTGGACCGCACCCCGGCCTCGGGCGCGTAGCCGCGGATCTGCTCGAGCAGGCCCAGGAAGCTCTCCGGGTCACCGAACCGCTTCATCCGCCGCAGCACGGCGTTGGAGGCGTGCTGGAAGCTCAGGTCGAAGTAGGGCGTCACACCCGGCGTGGTGGCGATGACCTTCAGCAGGTCGGGCCGGGTCTCGGCGGGCTGCAGGTAGGAGACGCGTACGCGCTCAATGCCGTCGATGGCGGCCAGCTCCGGCAGGAGCGTCTCGAGCAGCCGGATGTCGCCGAGGTCCTTGCCGTAGGAGGTGGAGTTCTCCGAGACCAGGAAGAGCTCCTTGACGCCCTGCTGGGCCAGCCACTGGCCCTCGTGGAGCACGTCGGAGGGGCGCCGGGACACGAACGAGCCGCGGAACTGCGGGATCGCGCAGAAGGTGCAGCGCCGGTCACAGCCGCTGGCGAGCTTCAGCGGCGCCCACGGGGCGTCGTCGAGCCGCGTACGTCCCGCGAAACCGGGCACTTGGTCGACGGCGGCCATGCCGGGGACCGAGATGGCGGAGGCGTCGCGCTCGACCGGGGAGATCGGGAGCAGCAGGCGCCGGTCCTGGGGTGTGTGCGGGTGGTGGGCCTCGCCGCTGAGGATGGAGCGGAGCTTGGCGGCGATGTCGGGGTAGTCGTCGAAACCGAGCACCGCGTCGGCCTCGGGGAGCTCGGCGGCCAGGTCCTTGCCGTAGCGCTCAGCCATGCAGCCGACCGCGACCACCGCCTGGGCGCGACCCGTCTCCTTGAGATCGGCGGCCTCGAGCAGCGTGTCGACCGAGTCCTTCTTCGCCTGCTCGACGAAGCCGCAGGTGTTGACGACCACGGTGTCGGCCTCGTCCGGGTCGGCGACCAGCCGGAAGCCTCCCGCCGTCAGCCGGCCGGCGAGCTCCTCGGAGTCCACCTCGTTGCGGGTGCACCCGAGGGTCACCATGGCGACGGACACGAGTGGCTGGTCAGCCTGCTGGTCGGTCGGCGCGGTCTCGGCGGAGGGTTCGGTGGCAGTGCTCATCACCGTGAAGTATGACGGGCACACACCCCGGAGACCGAACCCTCGCGCCGGACCGGCGTCGATCACTCGGGCACGGAGCCCGGCTTCACGGAGAGGACCGGGCAGGAAGCGCCGAGCAGGATCCGCTGCGCGACGCTGCCCATCAGCAGCTTGCCGACCGGCGTACGCCGCCGCAGACCGACCACGACCAGCTTGGCGTCGAGCTGCTCGGCGGCGTCGAGGACGGCGCCGGCGACGTCCGGGTCGATCGACTGCCGGATCTCGTGCGGCCGGCCCGACTCGGTGAGCCGGCGTTCGAGCTCGGCGACCTGCTCCTCGAGGGCGTAGCGGTCGTCGACCAGGGTGTCGCCCCGGGAGGCGTTGACGACCACGACGCCGCGGTCGCGCCGCTCGGCGTCGGCCAGCGCCCAGTCCAGCGCGACCGAGCCGTAGACGTCGGGCGCCCATGCCACGACCACCCAGCCACCTGCGGGAGTCTCACTCATCAGTCCACCAGCTCCTTCTCGTCCTCGACGTCGGCCGACTGCTCGGCCCGTGCCCGGACCCGGGCGATGAACGGCCGGCCCAGGATGAACAACGCGATCAGGATGTAGATGACCACCGCGAGCGGCTCGCTCAGCAACACACCGTAGTCACCGCCCGAGATCGTCAGCGCCTCACGCAGCTTGCTCTCCATCAACGGCCCCAGGATGACGCCCAGGATCAGCGGCAGCACGGGCAGGCCGAAGCGGCGCATCATCAGCCCGAGCAGACCGAAGGCGACCAGCAGCGCGATGTCGAACGGGTCCAGGTTGGTGGCGTACGCCCCCAGGCAGGCGAAGAACAGGATGCCTGCGTAGAGCTGCGGCCTCGGGATCCGCAGCAGCCGGGCCCACAGCGGCGCCAGCGGCAGGTTGAGCACCAGCAGCAGGGTGTTGCCGATCAGGAGGCTGGCCAGCAGCGTCCACACCAGGTCGGCGTGCTCGGTCATCAGCTGCGGGCCCGGGGTGATGCCGTAGCCCTGGAGCGCGGAGAGCATCACCGCGGCGGTGGCCGTCACCGGCAGGCCGAGGGCCAGCATCGGCACGAACATGCCGGCGGCCGAGGCGTTGTTGGCCGCCTCCGGCCCGGCGACACCCTCGATCGCGCCGCGGCCGAAGTCGCCGCGCTTGGAGAGCTTCCGCTCGGTCAGGTACGAGAGGAACGTCGGGATCTCCGCGCCGCCGGCAGGAAGCGCGCCGAACGGGAACCCGAAGGCGGTGCCGCGCAGCCACGGCTTCCAGGAGCGGCCCCAGTCGTCGCGTCCCATCCAGGGCCGGCCGACCGGGACCACGTGCGCCGGGCGTCGGCGCAGGTGGGCGGCCACCCACAGGGCCTCGCCGAGGGCGAAGATGCCGACCGCGACGACGACGATGTCGAGCCGGTCGACGAGCTGGGTCACACCGAAGGTGAGCCGCGGCTGGCCGGTGTTGAGGTCGAGACCGACCAGGCCGATGGTCAGGCCGAGGAACAGTGCGGCGAAGCCGCGCAGGGCCGAGGTGCCGAGCACCGTCGTGGTCATCACCAGGGCCAGGACCATCAGCGCGAAGTACGAGGGCGCACCCAGCTCGACGGCCACCTCGGCCAGGGCCGGCGAGAAGAAGGCCACCAGGATGGTGCCGATGGTGCCGGCGACGAACGAGCCGACCGCGGCAGTGGCCAGCGCCTGCGCGCCACGCCCCGCTCTGGCCATCCGGTTACCCTCCAGCGCCGTCATCACCGAGGCGGACTCCCCCGGTGTGTTCAGCAGGATCGAGGTGGTGGAGCCGCCGTACATGCCGCCGTAGTAGAGGCCGGCGAACATGATGAACGCGCTGGTCGGCTCGAGCCGGTACGTCACCGGCAGCAGCAGCGCGATGGCCATCGCCGGCCCGATGCCGGGCAGCACGCCGACGAAGGTGCCCAGCAGCACGCCGATGGCGGCGTAGAGCAGGTTCATCGGGGTCAGGGCGGACTCGAGCCCACCCATGAGAAGTTCGAGGTTCTCCATCAGTCAGTCCTCACAGGATCCCGTCGAGTACGCCAGGGGTGAGCGGGATGCCCAGACCGACGTAGAAGGCGTACCAGCTGGCGACCGAGAGGACGAGCCCGACGATCACGTCCCGCACGATCGTTCGGCTGCCGAGGCACCAGGCTGCGCCGGCGAACAGCGCCGCGCCCGAGATCGCCCAGCCGAGCAGGTTCACGGTCGCGACCGTGAACAGCAGGACCGCGACCAGCTTGAGGACCGTCAGCCAGTCGGCCGACGAGCTCAGGTCGACGTCCTCGCCCTCCTCGGGCTCCGGCTGGGAGCCGCGGGCGGTGGCGACCGCCAGCAGCACGCCGACGACGACGAGGCCGGTGCCGATGACGTACGGGAAGACGCGGGGGCCGACCGGGTCGGCGAAGCCGACCTCCAGGCCGGTGGCGTCGATGACGGTGTAGATCCCGACGACGACCAGGAACAGGGCCAGGCCGTACTGGGCGACGTCGATCCGGCGCGCCGGGCTCTTGGGCTCGGGGGGTTGGGTTTCGGTTTCGTGGACGCTCACAGCAGATCCAGCTCCTTCAGGGTCGAGGCGACGCGCTGGTCCTGCTCGACCAGCAGGTCGTCGAAGTCGTCGCCGGTCACGAAGGCGTCGGTCCAGCCGTTGTCCTTCAGGGCCTGCTGCCACTGCTTCGAGTCGTGCATCCGGGTGAGCAGGTCGATCAGCTCCTCCCGGCGCTCGTCGCTGATGCCTGGCGGGGCGAGTACGCCGCGCCAGTTGAGGAAGACCAGGTCGATGCCGCTCTCGGTCAGCGTGGGTGCGTCGGCGAAGACGCCGGTGCCGCGCTCGTCGCCCGAGACGGCCAGGACCCGCAGCTCACCGGCCTCCACCTGGCCCTCGAACTCGGCGAGTCCGGAGAAGCCGACGTCGATCTTCTGACCGAGCAGCGCGCTGGTGAGCGGGCCACCGCCGTCGTACGGGACGTACTTGACCTCCTTCGGGTCGATGCCGGCGGCCTCGGCCAGCTGCATCGGGAAGAGGTGGTCGGGGCCACCGGGTGAGGAGCCGCCGCCGACCACGATGGACTCGGGGTCCTCGGCCCAGGCCTTCACCAGGTCGTCGATGGTCTTGAACGGCGAGTCGGCCGGAACCAGCACGCCCTCCTGCTCCTCGATGAGCTGGGCGATCGGGGTGGCGTCCTGGGGACGGGCGTCCACGCCGAAGGAGTAGGTGGAGCCGACGACGCCCAGGCCGATGGTCATGAGCAGGTTGCCGTTGCCCTCCTCGCTCATCAGGCGGGACATCGCGACGGAGCCGCCGGCTCCCAGGATGTTGGTCACCTGGATGTCGCCGCCGGTCATGTCGCCGCGGTCGAGGACTCCCACGGCCGCACGGCCGGTCTGGTCGTAGCCGCCGCCGGGGCTGTTCGGGATCCACATGTCGAGGTCACGGGACTGCTCGCCACGGGTCACGCCGCAGGCCGATGCCGCGGCGAGCAGGCAGGTCACGAGCACGACGGCGAGGGCACGGGTACGGCGTATGCTCGCTGCCCGGACCCGCTGCGGCGGCAGCGGCGGTCGGGGCGGGGACTGCGATGTCGGCGTCGACAACGGCTGGCCTCCAGACTCAGGGGGATGAAACGGTCAGTGGCGATCGTCACAGCCCGAGGTGACCGCCGTCACCATTCGGCAACCAAAGGAGGTTGTGTAACTTGTGGTCACAAGGATCGCGCCGCCACCTGTCGCTGGCCGGGCAGGTGCTGCTGCTGCAGCTCTCGGTGCTGCTGCTCGTCGTCGTGGCGACCAGCATCGTCTCCCTGCGGCAGAGCGACGCCGACTTCCGTGACTCCCGCGAGGACCGGCTGCGCGCCGCCGCGGAGAGCCTGGCCGGGATCGCGGCGATCCAGGACGGACTGACCAGCAGCACCCCCGACCGGCAGGCCCTGGGCTTCTACCTGCAGACCCGCGCCGCCGACGCGGGCGCCGACACCGCCTACCTCACCGCACTAGACGGCACGGTCCTTGTCGCCACCGACCCCACTCGGGTCGGCGAGACCCTCGATCTGGGCAGGCGCGAGACGAGCCGTGCCTGGTCCGGCGACATCGACGACGCCGGCCGCCGGGCGATCGCCGCCCAGGTCCCGGTCTACGGCGGTGGCTCGACCGGTGCGGACGCCGAGGCGCCGCGTCCGGTCGGCGTGGTCGTGGTGACCGAGGACTACCCGCCGCTGACCGAGCGCCTCGCCCGCACCTGGGCCGACGCCCTCACGGTGCTGCTGGCCGGTCTTGCGCTCGGCGTGCTGGGCTCGTGGCTGCTGGCGCGGCTGATCAAGCGGCGTACGCGTGGGCTGGAACCGCGCGACATCGCCGCCCTCGCCGACCACCGCGAGGGCCTGCTGCGCTCGATCCGCGAGGGGGTGCTGGCCGTGGGCGCCGACGGGCGGGTCAGCCTGATGAGCGACAGCGCCCGCGAGCTGCTCGGGCTGACCTCGGACCCGACCGGACACCGTCTCGACGAGCTCGACCTGCCCGCCGAGACGCTCGCCCTGCTCAGCGGACCCGAGGAGGTGCACGACGCGCCGCTGGTCGCCGGTGAGCGGGTGCTGGTGCTCAACCGCAACCGGGTCCACCACGACGGCCGCCCCGCCGGCACCGTCACCACGCTGCGCGACCGCACCGAGCTGGTGGCGCTGCAGAGTGAGCTCAACGCCCGCGAGAGCGTCACCGAGACCCTGCGCGCGCAGACCCACGAGTTCAGCAACCAGCTGCACACCATCACCGGGCTCCTCGAACTGGAGGAGTACGCCGAGGTGGGCCAGTTCGTCACCGGGCTGACCGCACGCCGGGCGGCGCTGAGCGACCACATCACCTCCCGGATCGACGACCCCGCGGTGGCCGCCCTGCTCATCGCCAAGGCCAGCCTGGCCGCCGAGAGGCGGGTGAGCATCGACCTGGAGACGTCGAGCGCGATGCCGCGGCTCACCCCCGACGGGTCGGCCGACGTGGTCACCGTGCTCGGCAACCTGGTCGACAACGCCGTCGACGCGGCCGCGCTGGTCGGGCCGCTCGACGGTCGGGTCGGCGTACGCCTGACGGCCGAGGGCGAGACCGTGACTGTACGCGTCTCCGACACCGGCGGCGGGGTGCCGGCCGAGCGGCTGCCCGAGATCTTCCGGCGCGGCTTCAGCACCAAGCCGCGCGACGCCAGCGGCCGCGGTGTCGGGCTCGCGCTGGTGCAGCTGGTGTGCCGTGCACGCGGCGGCGAGGTCGAGGTGGAGAATAGCGGGTCGGCGGAACGCCCCGGAGCAGTCTTCATCGCAACCCTGCCGGGCGCCGCGCCGCTCGCCCCACCCACCACTGCTGCCCCCGAGGAGGCCCGATGACGTCCGCACCGGAGCTCACCGTGCTCGTGGTCGAGGACGACTTCATGGTGGCCTCGATCCACACCCGCTTCGTGGAGCGCGTCGAAGGGTTCCGCGTCGTCGGCGTGGCAGCGACCGGCTCCCAGGCGCTCGAGGAGACCGCCCGCCTCTCCCCCGACGTGCTGCTCCTCGACGTGCACCTTCCCGACTTCAGCGGCATCGAGCTGCTGCGCCGGCTGCGCGGACGCGGCGACGACGCCGACGTCATCGTCATCACCGCCGCTCGCGAGGCCGACACGGTGCGGGCCGCCGCGGCCGGTGGCGCCGCCCACTACGTGGTGAAACCGTTCCCGTTCGAGGACCTCGCCGCCCGGCTCGATGACGTACGCCGCTCCCGCGAGGCGCTCGCCCGGATCGGGCGGCGAGCCGAGGGAGCCGAGGGTGCCGAGCACCGCGACGAGGTCCAGGCCGGCATCGACGAGGTCTTCAGCCACCAGGGCGCACGCGAGACTCGTGAGCGGCTGCCGAAGGGGCTCAGCGCGGAGACCGCCCGCGCGGTGCTGGCCGCGCTGCAGACCGTCGGTGAGCTCAGCGCCACCGAGTGCGCCGACGCGATCGGAGTCTCACGGGTGAGCGCGCGCCGCTATCTCGAGCACTTCGCGAGCACGGGCCGGATCGGCGTACGTCTCAACTACGGCACCGCCGGGCGGCCCGAGCGGCGCTACCGGGCACTGTCCTGACCAGACTGGCCTAGGCGGACTCGCGGATCACCAGCCTGGTCGGGAGCACGACCGAGGCCTCGACCTCCTCCCCCGCCACCAGACGGAGGATCTGCTCGGCGAGGCGGGTGCCGATCTCGTGGATCGGCTGGTGCACCGTCGTCAGCGGCGGGTCGGTGAACCGCGCGGCCTCGACGTCGTCGAACCCGATCACCGCCACGTCGTCGGGCACCCGGCGGCCGAGCCGGCGCAGTGTACGCAGGGCGCCGTCGGCCATCAGGTCGGAGGCCGCGAAGACGGCGTCGATGCCGGGATCGCGCTGCAGCAGCCGCTCCATCGCGTCGATGCCGGACTGGCGCATGAAGTCACCCTCCTCGACCAGCGGCACGGCCCCCGGCAGCGCCTCGAGACCGGCGAGGTAGCCCGCCAGGCGCTCGCGCCCGGCGACCATGTCCTGCGGCCCGCAGATGGTCGCGATCCGGCGGCGGCCGAGGCCGATGAGGTGGTCCATCGCCGCCTTCACGCCGCTGGCGTGCTCGACGTCGATGTACGGCACGGTCGCCTCGCCCAGCGGCCGCCCGCTGGTGACGACCGGGACGCCCGCTACCCGCAGCTCCTCGGGCAGGGTGTCGGCGCCGTGCATCGAGGCCAGCACGACACCGTCGACGGTGCGGCCGTGCACGTAGCGCAGGATCCGGTCGTGGCTCGATTGCGTCGAGGCGAGCAGCAGCACCAGCTGCTTGTCCGCCTTCTCCAGCGCTTCCCCGACACCCCGGATCACGCCGGGGAAGAACGCGTCGTCGGAGAAGACCCGGGTCGCGGACTCCGGCAGGATCAGGGCGATGGAGTCCGTACGCTGCGTCACCAGGCTCCGCGCCGCGGGGTTCGGCACGTAGCCGAGGTCGGCGATGGCCTGGCGGATGCTCTCGGCGACGTCGGGTCGCACGGTCGTGGAGCCGTTGACGACGCGCGAGACCGTCGCTCGCGAGGCCCCGGCCGCCCGCGCCACCGTCTCCAGCGTCGGCCGGCCGGCCGGGGTCTCGTTCATGAGTGGAACCTATCGCCTCCCGCTCACCGGGAGAACGTGAACCAGTTGAGGTTGACGAAGTCGGCCGGCTGGCCGCTGGTGAACCGCAGGAACACCGTGTGCGTGCCGGTCACCCCGCTGATGCTGCCCGGGACCGTACGCCAGCTCTGCCAGCCTCCGGTGTTGGCCACCGAGAAGCTGCCGATCGGGGCATTGTTCACGTTGTCGAGGCGTACCTCGACCAGGCCGCTGACCCCTGCGGGCGCGCCGGAGGCGACCCGGGCCGAGAACGTACGGGCGGCGCTCGAGCCGAAGTTCACGCCGTCGTAGCGGAGCCAGTCGCCGTTGCCGAGGTAGCCGACGTTCTGACCGCCACCGGTGTCGGCGGTCGCCTCGGTCTGGGTGCCGCTCTGGGCGTTGTAGGACTCGGCCTGGATGGTCGAGTAGGCGTCCCGATTGCCCGGGGCGGGCGGGTCGGTCGGTTCGGTGGTGCCGCCGCCCTTGGAGTAGACCGCGACGTAGTCGACCAGCATCGGCACGCCGGAGGCGGTCGCCGAGGTCGGGTTGCCGGGCCAGCCGCCGCCGATCGCGACGTTGAGGATGATGAAGAAGCCGTGGCTGGTCGCGTTGTTCCAGGTCGTCGCGTCGACCTGGTCGGAGCGGACCGTGTGGTAGAGCGTGTTGTCGACGTAGAACCGGATCTGCTGCGGGCTGGTGCTGCGGTCCCACTCCATCGCGTAGGTGTGGAACGACGACTGGCAGGTCGAGCCCGGGCAACCCTGGAGGGTCCCGCCGAGGCCGGTGGTCTCGTTGCACGGGCCGCCGGGCGAGGTGCCGCAGTGGAGCGTGCCCCACACCTGGTTGGCGCCGTTGACGTTCTCCATGATGTCGATCTCGCCGATGCCCGGCCAGTTCCAGTAGTTGCCGCGGAAGGGCTCTCCCAGCATCCAGAACGCCGGCCAGATGCCCTGGGCCGCCGCGCCGGTGACGTTCGGCATCTGGATGCGACCCTCGACGCGGAGCACGCCGCCGGAAGGCGGCTGGAAGTCGGTGCGGGTGGTCTCGATGCGCCCGGAGGTCCAGTTGCCGGCGCCGTCGCGGATCGGCTTGATGACGAGGTTGCCGTTGCCGTCCTGGTAGACGTTCTGGGTGCTGTCGCTGTGGTAGGCGATCTCCCCGGTGCCCCAGTTGGCGGCGCCACCGGGGTAGGAGTGGCCGATGTCGTACATCCAGTTGTTGGTGTTGATCCGCGACCCGGCCGCGCCGGTGAAGTCATCGCTCCACACCTTCGTCCAGCCGGCCGGGGTGCCCGGCTCCGACGCCTCCGACGCCTGCCCGAACGATGACAGCGGGATCGCCACCGCGACCACGCCGGCCGCGACCACAGCGGCTCCTAATGCCTTGAGACTTCTCATGATGACTCGCTTCCCGATGAATGAGCGATGAGTCTGGCGACTCGTGAGAGCGCTCTCTCGGATGATGGTCCCAAAGTCGATGTGACCCACGTCACCGAATCCCGAACTCTTTAACAACCCGCCGAGTCGGCTCGTTCTGACCGAAAACAGCGCCGAGTCGGCTCGTCATGACGAGCCGACTCGGCGTACTTGACGTACGGAACGTTGCTAGTTGGCGGTGTAGGTGCGCTGAGCGGCTTCGCCGGTCTTGCCGAGGGCCTTGGCCTTGCCGTCGCCCACTGCGACCTTGAGGGAGCCGTCGGAGGTCTGTACGCGAAGCGGCGGGGTGACCTGGAGCTCCTTGGACTCGCCGAAGGCGAGGTCGCCGCTGAAGACCACCTTGCCGCGCGAGTCGCGGACGACCACGTGGGCACCGCCACCGGCAGCGGAGATGGTCACCGGTACGGGCGAGGACTTGCCGTAGGGGCTGTCGGTGCCGGCAGAGCCGTCGAGCTGGATCGCTCCGGCCTCGGGCTCGTGCTGGGTGCCGTCGATGACCAGGCGCGCGACCGACCAGACCAGGATGACCGCCATCACCGCGGCGACCAGGACCGACCAGGACGGACCGCCCCGCATCCGCCGCACGGGGCGGATCGCCGCGCTGTGGGCGAGCTCGGCCTCGAAGACGGCGCGCGGGCTGACCGGGCCGGAGGCGTACTTCTCGTCATAGGTGCGCAACAGCGGAGCGACCTCGATGCCGAGGACACGCGCCAGCGTACGCAGGTGGCCACGGGCGTAGAAGTCGCCGCCGCAGGGGCCGAAGTCGTCGACCTCGATCGCCTCGATGACGTGCGGACGGATCCGGGTCCACTCGGCCAGGCCGTCCATGTCCAGGGCCAGCCGGCGGCGGGCCGCGGCGATCTCGGCACCGATCTCGGGGACCTTGGTCGGCACCACCTCGGTGGGCTCGTCGTCGACACCGTCGATGGCGAGCGCCTTGACCCCCTCGTCGGGCACCGCGATCGGACGTACGCCCTCGGGCTCGGAGTCCTCGACGTCCGGGTCGTTCGCGAAGACCTGGGTCTCCTCGTCGACATCCACCTCGTCGATGTCCGCGTCGGCGAACGCCGCCTCCGCCAGATCCAGCTGAAGCGCGTTCGCGCCGTGGACGGCGATGGTCTCCTGCGGCTCCTCGGGCACGTAGCGTACGTCCACCCGGACCGCCGTCGAGGGCTCACGCAGCGGCGCGACGGGCTCCGCCCTGACCTCCGCCTTCACGTCGGGCTCGGGGTCGGTCTTCGGCGTCGTCTCGTCCTGGTTCGTGTCCCGGTCCACCTGGTCCTGCTCCGCCTCGTCCACCACGTCTGCGGCATTGATATCAGGCTCGTCCAAGACCCTGAGCATCCGGGGGTTGGTGTCTCCGGCCCGCCCGGAGAGGGGAGGGCGGACCGCGGTGTCACCGTCGTCCGAGGCGGCATCGGCAATGTGGTCTTCGGTGCTCTCGTCGGTGTCCGTCTCGGGCTCCTCCACGTCGAGCGCGGGGTCGATCTCGACGACCTCGACGCCGTCGGCCGCCACGATCGCGATGGCCTCGGTGACGTCGTCACCGGCGCCCAGGACGCGGGTGGAGAGGCCGAGCGGAAGGGAGAACGGAAGGCCGTAGAGGCGCTCGGTCAGCATCGCCTGGCGCCGGGCGGTCGGCGAGAGCTCATCGAGCACCTCGTCCTCGTCGTGCAGGAGCACGCCGATGCGGCCGTCCTTCCAGAACCGCTCGATCCCGTCCGGACGCGGGGTGTGCTCGACAGACTCGATCTTCGACCACGGGATGCCCTGCCAGGTCTGGCCGAAGCGGAGGCGTACGCCCTGCTCGTCCACGAGCAGCAGCGGCATCCGGGAGTCCCAGGCCGTCCAGCCCTGCACCGCCGCGACGACGAGCAGGATCAGGCCGACCAGGTAGCCCTCGATGCCGCCACGCAGCACGAAGGCGATGCCGACGAGCAGCGACGCGAGCGCCACCACCAGCGCGAGGCGGCCGTTGCGGCGTACCTCGACGACGTCGACGTCATGGGCCTCGACGGCCTCGACGGCCTCGACGTTCTCGGCAGGGTCAACGGTCTCGACCGCCGGTGAATTCTCGCTCACATCTCCCCCTGGATCGTTGCGATGACGCCGTCGATCTCGTCCGGCTTGACGAGTACGTCGCGTGCCTTGGAGCCCTCGGAGGGACCGACCACCCCGCGCGACTCGAGAATATCCATCAGGCGGCCGGCCTTGGCGAACCCGACGCGGAGCTTGCGCTGCAGCATCGAGGTCGATCCGAACTGGGTCGAAACGATCAGCTCGATCGCCTGGATGACCAGGTCCATGTCGTCGCCGATGTCGTCGTCCAGCACCCGCTTGGACTCCGCGGGAGCGGTCACATCCTCGCGGTAGGACGGCTCCAGCTGGCCCTTGACGCTCTTGACGACCGCGTTGACCTCCGACTCGGAGACCCACGAGCCCTGCACACGGATCGGCTTGGAGGAGCCCATCGGCAGGAACAGCCCGTCACCCTGGCCGACCAGCTTCTCCGCACCGGGCTGGTCGAGGATGACGCGCGAGTCGGCCAGCGACGAGGTCGCGAAGGCGAGCCGCGAGGGCACGTTGGCCTTGATCAGACCCGTGACCACGTCGACCGAGGGCCGCTGCGTGGCCAGCACCAGGTGGATGCCGGCGGCACGGGCGAGCTGGGTGATACGTACGACCGCGTCCTCGACGTCGCGCGGGGCGACCATCATCAGGTCGGCGAGCTCGTCGACGATGACCAGCAGGTAGGGGTAGGGCGACAGGACCCGCTCGGAGTCGGGCGGGAGCTGCACCTTCCCGGCGCGTACGGCCTTGTTGAAGTCGTCGACGTGACGGAAGCCGAAGTTGGCCAGGTCGTCGTAGCGCATGTCCATCTCGCGTACGACCCAGGCCAGCGCCTCGGCGGCCTTCTTCGGGTTGGTGATGATCGGCGTGATCAGGTGCGGCACGCCCTCGTAGGAGTTGAGCTCGACCCGCTTGGGGTCGACCATGATCATCCGCACCTCGTCGGGCGTGGCCCGCATCAGCACCGAGGTGATCATCGAGTTGATGAAGGACGACTTACCCGAACCGGTCGCACCCGCGACCAGCAGGTGGGGCATCTTGGCGAGGTTGGCGACCACGAAGCCGCCCTCGACGTCCTTGCCGACACCGGTGATCATCGGGTGGTGGTCGCCGCGGGCGGCGTTGGAGCGGAGCACGTCACCGAGGGTGACGATCTCCTTGTCGCTGTTCGGGATCTCCACGCCGACGGCCGACTTGCCGGGGATCGGCGAGAGGATGCGTACGTCGGCGGAGGCCACCGCGTAGGCGATGTTCTTCTGGATGCCGGTGATCTTCTCGACCTTCACGCCGGCGCCGAGCTCCACGATGTAGCGGGTGACCGTCGGGCCACGGGTGTAGCCGGTGACCGCGGCGTCGATGTTGAACTCCTCGAGCACCGCCTGGAGCCGGCTGACGATGTCGTCAGAGGCCTTGGAGCGGGCCTTGTGCGGCGAGCCGGGCTTGAGCAGGTCGCTGCCCGGGAGCGTGTACGCGACGTCGCCGGCGAGCATGAGCTGCTCGACGCGCTGGGGCAGCTCGGCGTGCGGCGGCGGCTCGAGGTCGCGCCGCTTGCCGGGCTTCGGTGCCGTGTCGCTTACCGCGGGCATGAGGCCCGCCGCGTCGCTGGGCACTGCCTCGTCGGGCTGGGTGTCGGCGTCCGGGTCTTCGTCGAGGGCGAGCGCGATGTCGAGCCCGTCCTTCTTGCGCTTCTTCTTCGGCTTCTCCTCCTCGAGGAGCGGCGTCTCGTAGGGCTCGAAGCCCTCCGGGTCGAAGGTGTCGTCGTCGGCGAAGAGCTTGTTGCCCCGGCGCACCCGCCGGATGTTGGTGCCGCTCTCGCTCATCTCCTCGGGCGGGGTCAGGCCGAGCGCCCGGTCGCGCAGCTCCATCAGGCGACTCGGCACCTGGTAGAGCGGGGTCCCGGTGATCACCAGGATCCCGAAGACGACGAGGAGGGACAGGAGCACGACGACCACAGCCGTCGAGCGCATGACGTCGAGCAGCAGGCTGGCCACGACGTAGCCGATCGCGCCGCCGGCCCACTGCAGCTCGGTGCTGTCGCCCGAGGTGGGCTGCGGGTTGCCGTTGGCGATCTGGATAATGCCGAGTGTGGCCATCAGGAACGCGGCCCAGCCGATCGCGAGCCGGCCGACCGGGGCGGCGTTGACCGGGTCGCGCATCAGCCGGGCACCAGCGACGACGAGCCCGACCGGCACCAGCCAGCCGACCTTGCCGACGACGCCGGCGACGGCGATGCGGACCACGTCGAAGAACTGTCCGCCGAGCTGGAACCAGACGCCGGCGGCGACGAGGACCGAGAGGCCGATCAGGAACAGGCCGGCGCCGTCGCGCCGGTGCTCCGGCTCGAGGTCACTGGCGGCCTGGCCACCGACGCGGAAGATGGCCGCCACTCCCCCGGCGATCGCCAGCCACAGGCTGGCGATGGTGGAGAAGATGGCGTCGAAGAGGACCGCGATCGGGCTGGGCCCGTTGCGAACGGCACGAGGTGGCGTACGGTTCGTCGTCTTCCGGTTGGTCGATTTTGCGGCGGGACGGCGCTTGTTCTGGCCCTTGTTCGGCGCTGCCTTTGAGCGGGCCCGGCTCGTGGCCGTTGCTCGCTTTGTCGTGGTCGTACTCCGGGGACGGGTGCTCTTATTGGTGGTCGAGCTCCGCGAACCCGGCGGGGAAGACGTACGGGTCGCCATACAAGCAGGGTATTTGACCGAGCGGCCTGGCTCCGGGACCCCATGGGGGTGTGTTGCATCGGTGTAGTTTGCCGCCATGCAGAGCCTCGCGGTCCTCATCGCCCTTCTCACCGCCGCCGATGCCGTGGCGGACTGGACCTGCGTCTGGTTCGGCTGGCGACGGGTCCACTACTTCACCAAACCTCTGGTGATGGTGGGGCTGATGGTGTTGGTGGGACTCGTCAGCGACGGCGAAGCGGCGGCGTTGTGGCTGATCGTCGCGCTCTTCTTCGGGATGCTCGGCGACATCTCGATGATCGGCTCCTCGGCGCGGCGGTTCCTCGGCGGCGTGGGGCTCTTCTTCGTCGGTCACCTGGCGTACGCCGTGACCTTCCTCGCCCTCGGGCTGGAGACCCCGAGGTGGTCCTGGGCCGGCTTCGCCGTCGCGGTCGCCCTGGCGATCCCGATGGGCCGGGTGCTCCGGGGCGCCCGCCAGATGGGCGGTGTGCCGATGGCGGCGGCCCTGGCGGCGTACTCCCTGGTGATCGCCACCATGCTCGTGCTCGGCTGGCTGACCGGGAGCGTGTGGATCGCCGCGGGTGCGACGATCTTCGTCGTCAGCGACACCCTGATCGGGCTCAACCTCGCCGAGCACGGCAATGCGCCGCCGCGCCTGACCAACGTGCAGATCATGGTGACCTATCACGTCGGCCAGGCGCTGATCACGGCTGGCGTGCTTCTAGCGCTCGCCTAGGCCTCAATGACGACGGGAACGATCATCGGGCGGCGACGGTGGGTGCTGGAGACCCAGCGCCCGAACGTACGCCGGATGGCCTGCTGCAGCTGGTAGGTGTCGGTCGCACCCTCGGAGATGGCGCGGTTGACCGCCTTGACGATCGGCTGCTTGATCGGCTCGAAGGCGTTGTCGGGCCACACATGGCCGCGGGCATGGATCTCGGGGCCGCTGGCGACGGTGCCCTTGACCGAGTCGACCACGACGACGATCGAGACGAAGCCCTCCTCGGACAGGATCCGGCGGTCCTTGAGCTCGGACTCGGTGACGTCCCCGACGGTGGTGCCGTCGACGAAGACGTAGCCGCACTCGACCTTGCCCGCGATCTCGGCCTTGCCGTCGATGAGGTCGACGACGACGCCGTCCTCGGCGTAGACGACGCTCTCGACGCCGGTCTGGCGGGCCAGGTCACCGTTGGCGAGCAGGTGACGCACCTCGCCGTGGACGGGCATCACGTTGCGTGGGCGGACGATGTTGTAGCAGTAGAGCAGCTCGCCGGCGCTCGCGTGGCCCGAGACGTGCACCAGGGCGTTGCCCTTGTGGACCACGTTGGCGCCCAGACGGGCGAGCCCGTTGATCACCCGGTAGATCGAGTTCTCGTTGCCCGGGATCAGGCTGCTGGCCAGCAGGACAGTGTCGCCCGGCTCGATGTGCACGAAGTTGTGGGTGCCGTTGGCGATGCGGGACAGCGCCGACATCGGCTCGCCCTGAGAGCCGGTCGAGACCATGACGACCTTCTCCGGCGGCAGGTCGGCGAGCTCCTTGGCGTCCACGATGACGTCCTCGGGCACGTGCAGGTAGCCCAGGTCGGAGGCGATCTGCATGTTGCGTACCATCGACCGACCGACGTACGCCACCTTGCGGCCGTGTGCGACCGCACTGTCGAGCACCTGCTGGACGCGGTGCACGTGGGAGGCGAAGCAGGCCACGATGATGCGCTGGTCGGACTCGCGGAAGACCTGCTCGATCGCGGGCGCGATCTTCTTCTCCGCGGTCGTGAAGCCGGGGACCTCGGCGTTGGTGGAGTCGGTGAGGAACAGGTCCACACCCTCCTCGCCGAGCCGGGCGAACGCGCGCAGGTCGGTGATCCGGCCGTCCAGCGGCAGCTGGTCCATCTTGAAGTCGCCGGTGTGCAGCACGAGGCCGGCGCCGGTGCGGATCGCAACCGCGAGCGCGTCCGGGATGGAGTGGTTGACGGCGACGAACTCGAGCTCGAACGGCCCGAAGGAGATCGTGTCGCCCTCGCGTACCTTGTGCTGGACCGTCTCGCGCAGGCGGTGCTCGCGCAGCTTCGAGCCGAGCAGGGCCAGGGTCAGCTCGGAGCCGACCAGCGGAATGTTCTGGCGCTCGCGGAGCAGGTAGGGCGTCGCGCCGATGTGGTCCTCGTGACCGTGGGTCAGGACCAGCGCCTCGATGTCGCCGAGCCGGTCACGGATCGGACCGAAGTCGGGCAGGATCAGGTCGACCCCGGGCTGCTGCTCCTCGGGGAAGAGGACGCCGCAGTCGACGATCAGCAGCCGGCCGTCGTACTCGAAGACGGTCATGTTGCGGCCGACCTCGCCGAGGCCGCCGAGAGGGGTGACCCGCAGGCCGCCCTTGGGGAGCTTGCCGGGTTCGGTCAGCTCCGGGTGTGGGTGAGACAAAGGCGTTCCTTCTAGAGAAGGCCAGAGGCCTCCAGCCCGGCTCGCAGCGCCTCGACCTCGTCGCTGTCGAGAGCCACCAGGGGCCCTCGTACGTTGCGGTTGTCGATCACGCCGGTCAGCTCGAGAGCGGCCTTGGCAGTGGTGGCTCCGTAGTTCGGGACGCCCATGATGGCGTCGATCGCGGGGAGCATCCGCGCATAAGTCTTGCGGGCGGTCTCGATGTCACTCGCCGCGAAGGCGTCGATCATCGTCCGCGTCTGGTCGCCGAGCACGTGGGCGGCGACGCTGATCACGCCGACGGCGCCGTGCGCCAGCCAGGCGAGGGTGAGCGCGTCGTCACCGGAGTAGATCGAGTAGCCGAGGTCGAGCAGCCGGGTGCCGCGCGGGAAGTCGCCGGCGGCCTCCTTGACCGCGACGACGGTGTCCCAGGTGATCGCCTCGCGGTAGGTGTCGAGGGTGATCGGGGAGCCGGTGCGGCCGGGAACGTCGTAGAGGATGACCGGGGCGTCGGTCGCGGAGACGACGGTGCGGAAGTGCTCGCGGATGCCGCGCTCGCCCGGCTTGTTGTAGTAGGGCGTCACCAGCAGCAGGCCGTCGGCGCCGATCGACGCCGCCTGCTTGGCGAGCTGGACCGTGGTGCGGGTGTCGTTGGTGCCGATGCCGGCCACGATCTTGGCGCGGTCACCGACGGCGTCCTTGACGGCGGCCAGGATCTCGCCGTCCTCGGCCGGAGTGGTGGTCGGCGACTCGCCGGTGGTGCCGGAGACGACGATGCCGTCGTGGCCGTGATCGACCAGGTGCTTGGCGACTTTCTGGGTCTGCTCCAGGTCGACCGAGCCATCGTCGTTGAACATCGTGACGAGTGCGGAGAGCACGGTGCCGAAGGGAGCATCAGTCATGGCGTACAGACTATCGTCAGACGCGCGGCATGACCTCGTCGGCTACGAGTGCGAGATGGTCGAGATCGCTCAGGTCGAGCACCTGGAGGTAGATGCGGCTCGCGCCGACGTCCTCGAACCGCTTGATCTTGGCGACGACCTCGTCCGGCGTGCCGGCCAGGCCGTTCTCACGCAGCTCGGCCGGCTCGCGGCCGATCGCCTGCGCACGGCGGGCGATCTCGTCCTCGTCACGGCCGACACAGAGCACCTGGGCGGCGGAGTAGATGATCGAGTCGTCCCGGCCGGCCGCCTCGACGAAGCGCCCGACGTTCTCGAACAGCGCCAGCGAGTCCTCGACGGAGACGAACGCGGCGTTGAACTCGTCGGCGAAAGTGGCGGCCAGCGTCGGCGTACGCTTCTTGCCGCCGCCGCCCACGATCACCGGGATCGAGCCGGCGTGGCCACGGGTCTGGATCGGCTTCGGCAGGCCCGGGCTGTCCTTGATCGTGTAGTGCTTCCCGTTGAAGTCGAAGGTCTCCCCCGGCTCGGTCGCCCACAGCCCGGTGATGATCTCGAGCTGCTCCTCCAGCCGATCGAACCGCTCTCCCAGGGCCGGGAACGGGATCCCGTACGCCTCGTGCTCCTGCTCGAACCAGCCTGCTCCCAGGCCGAGCTCGACCCGGCCCTCGGACATGTCGTCCACATTGGCGGCCTGGATGGCCAGCACACCCGGAAGGCGGAAGGTCGCCGAGGTGACCAGCGTGCCGAGCCGGATCGTGCTCGTGTCGCGGGCCAGGCCGGCGAGCGTCGTCCACGCGTCGCTCGGTCCGGGCAGTCCGTCGACCGAGCCCATCTTCAGATAGTGGTCGGAGCGGAAGAACGCCCCGAACCCCAGCTCCTCGGCCTTCTTGGCGACAGCGAGAATGTCGGCGTAGGACGCCCCCTGCTGAGGCTCGGTGAAGATGCGTAGCTCCATGCCGTTTACCTTAGAGGGGCGAGACACCTACTCGCGCGTCAGGGAGCACGAGCGAGGAAGACGCGGTCGTACGCCTCGTGGGGCTCACGCTTCGTCTCGACCCACTCCGCCTGGTCGAAGGGCGGGTAGAGGACGTCACCCTCGGGAGTCAGGTGGACCCGGGTGATGACCTGCTCGGTGGCGTACGGCATCGCTGCTGCGTAGACCTGCGCGCCGCCGGCGATGACCGTGTCGCCCTGCTCCTTCGCGGCCAGGGCGAGGGCGGTTTCGATGTCGTGGGCGACCAGCACGCCGTCGTACGACCAGGTCTTGTCGCCGGTCAGAACCACCGTGGTGCGACCCGGGAGGGGGCGGCCGATGGACTCGAAGGTGGTGCGGCCCATGACGAGCGTGTGGCCCATCGTGATCGCCTTGAACTCGGCCTGCTCGCCGGGGATCTTCCAGGGGATGTCGGGGCCGTTGCCGATGACGCCGTTGTCAGCGACCGCCGCGACCATCACGACGCGCCCCGAACCGGCCTCAGACGGCAACAGGGG
Source organism: Nocardioides sp. NPDC006303 (assembly GCF_040613175.1). Taxonomy (NCBI): domain Bacteria; kingdom Bacillati; phylum Actinomycetota; class Actinomycetes; order Propionibacteriales; family Nocardioidaceae; genus Nocardioides; species Nocardioides sp. NPDC006303. The sequence continues at coordinate 196,180 of NZ_JBEXRR010000004.1, read as the reverse complement.
CCTTGATGCCGGGGGCGGGGTCGTAGCCCTCCACCGTGATGTCCTCGAGCTCGAACGCGTCGATGTCCTTGACGTCCGGGTTGAGCCGCAGGGTCGGCAGCGGCCCCGGCTTGCGGGTGAGCTGGAGACGGGCCTGCTCGAGGTGGTTGCTGTAGAGGTGGGCGTCGCCGAGCGTGTGCACGAAGTCGCCGACCTCGAGCCCGGTCACGTGGGCGACCATGTGGGTGAGCAGGGCGTAGGAGGCGATGTTGAACGGCACCCCCAGGAACACGTCGGCGGAGCGCTGGTAGAGTTGCAGGCTCAGCTTGCCGTCGGCGACGTAGAACTGGCACAGCGTGTGGCACGGCGGCAGCGCCATGTCGTCGATGTCGGCCGGGTTCCAGGCGCTGATCACGTGGCGGCGGCTGTCGGGATCGGTGCGGATCTGGTCGATGATCTTGGCGATCTGGTCGACGTGGCGCCCGTCCGGGGTCGGCCAGGAGCGCCACTGGTAGCCGTAGACCGGCCCCAGGTCGCCGTTCTCGTCGGCCCACTCGTCCCAGATCGTGATGCCCCGCTCCTGGAGCCAGCGCACGTTGGTGTCGCCGCGCAGGAACCAGAGCAGCTCCCCGAAGACCGAGCGGGTATGGACCTTCTTCGTCGTCAGCAGCGGGAAACCCTCGCTGAGGTCGTAGCGGGTCTGGTGACCGAAGACGCTGATCGTGCCCGTCCCGGTGCGGTCGGACTTCTCCACGCCCTCGTCGAGGATGCGGGTCAACAGATCGAGGTAGGACTGCACGGCCCCAGCCTAGGTCAGAGCTCCACCGTCCCACGGATGGTGGTCAGTGTGTCTCCGCCCACCCACACCTGGTCCCCGACCCGCTCGACGTACACCCGCCCCCGCCGCTTCATGACGGTCCCTTGAGAAGCGACGTACGCCTCGGGGAGCTGCGTCCCCGCCAGCCACTGCCCCAGCGCGGCGTTGAGCGACCCGGTGACCGGGTCCTCGAAGGCGACGCCGTCGGCCGGGAAGTACGCCCGGACCTCGACCGCGCACTCGCTGCCCTCGGGGTAGCGCCCGACGAGACCGACCTTGTGACTCCCCAGAGCGGCGTGGTCGGGCGTCACGGCCAGCACAGCCTCCGCGTCGGCGAGCATCACGCCCACCCAGCCCGGCCCGTTGTCGCACCACCGCGCGTCCTTGATGTCGCCGCGCTCGATCTGCAGGCCCTTGGCGATCGCGCCCAACCTGTCCTCGTCGACCTCACCGCCGCGGCGCAGCTCCGGCGCCGCGAAGGCGATCCGGTCGTCACTGCGCAGCTCGACCAGACCGACACCGCACTCCTGCACCAGGCTCGCGCCCTTGGGCTTCCCGCCCGCCTCCAGCCACGCGTGCGCCGACCCGAGCGTCGGGTGACCGGCGAACGGCAGCTCGCCGCTGACCGTGAAGATCCGTAGCCGGTAGTCGGCAGCCGGGTCCGTCGGGGTCAGCAGGAACGTGGTCTCGGACAGGTTGGTCCACCGCGCGAAGGCAGCCATCTGCTCGTCGGTGAGGCCGTCGGCCCCGTGTACGACGGCGACCGGGTTGCCCAGCAGCGGCTCGTTGGTGAAGACGTCGACCTGGCGGAACTCATAGGCACTCACGCGCCCGAGGCTACTGGTCGGATCGGAATCAGGGACGGCCCGGGAAGTGGAGCTGCCATTGAGGGGACAGGTGAGTCGGTACGCCAGGAAGACGCCTCGCCACCAGCTGGCGATGGATTCGGTTCAGGGTGTTGCCCGGGGTGTTGTAGATGTCCTTGGCGATGAAGACGAGGATGCGCCAGCCGTCGTCGTCGATCTTCTCCCGGCGGCCGAGGTCCGACTCCCACTGGTCCTCGCGCTCGACGTGCTGGCGCCCGTCGTACTCGACGATCAGCTTGATCGACGGCCAGCACAGGTCGTACTTGCGAAAGTCTAGCTCGCTCTCCTCCCCCACCAGCTGATTGACCAACGGCTCGGGGAGACCGGCAAGCACGATCAACATCCGCAGGCGGGTCTCCATCGGCGAGTCGACGCCGATACGCACGTAGGCCAGCGCCCGACGAGCGGCCGCCGCACCTGGGCCCGTGGCCTTGGAGCAGTAACGCTGGTGACGGGCTAGCCCGTTGGGGTTCTTCCGCACCAGATAGTCACCGACCACGACGAGGTCGACCAGCGAGAGCAGCGTGGCGAGCTCGACGAAGTTCTGCTCGATCATCGAGACCCGCACCTCGTTCACGCTCCTGACCTCAGCTTTCGGCGCGCAATGACAGACGACCCCAGCGATCCGGTGACGGTCCTTCTGCGTCATCACGGTGACGTGCTCACCCGGCAGCGCCGGCAGCGGAAGCCCCGCTATCCGGGCCGCGGTGGCGTGGCTGGCGAAGGCGGTGTTTGCGTACGTCATCAGCGCTGCTTCGCCACGAATCAGCGGGGTCAACTCGACGTCCGCCGCCACGAACACGCCCGTGTGCAGACGTACGAAACTGGGCCCGCGAAGCCGGTTCGGCGTGATGCCCGACGCGAGCGCCTGCTTTCGGGTGAACGGACGAGACGGGTCGAACGGCACCTCGTCAGACTCGATGTCGACGTCAGGGACCGGCTCGGATCCAGCTGATGCGTTCACACCGACAGCATCGAACAATCCCGCAAACCCTGCAGAAGTTATCCACAGGCATCACCGCGTCGGTTCAGACGCCGACGACAATGCCCCTCAAGGGTCAAGATGGTGGTCGCATCGAGGGTAGAGACCACCACATCGACCCTTGAGGGGCGAGGTCGTGGATGTGCGTCAGGCCGTGAGCTTCATCGGACCGTAGACCTGCCGGTCGTGCTCGAAGAGCACAACCGCGGCCACGCCGGCGTCCAGGAGGTCCTGCCAGACCTCGCCCACCCACGACTCGGCGTCGCTCTGGTTGGCGAAGCGCTGGCCGGCGAGGTCCCCGTCGACCGACACCTCGGCACCCGAGGCGTCGACGAGCTGCCACCACCACGGCCGGTCTGCCGCAGACGGCTGCTTGAACACCGAAGGAACGTCCGGGATGCTCATCAGCCCTCCCGAACGTGCGAAGGGACGAAGGGAGGCTTGGTGAGCTGGAAGATCTCGCGGCGGCCGCGTACGTCGATGCCGATCTCGGCCTCGGGGTTGACCGTGGTCGAGACGAGCACCAGGCCGACGCCCTTCTTCAGCGTGGGCGAGAAGGTGCCGGATGTGACCTCGCCGACCGGTACGTCGGCGGTCAGGGAGGCGGTCATGTGTGGGCGTGGGATGCCTCGCCCGACGGCGACGATGCCGCGCAGGGCGCGCTTCGGGCCGGCCTCCTTCTCGGCGACCAGCTTGTCGCGGCCCCAGAAGGCATCCTTCTTCCAGCCGACGGCCCAGCCGAGGCCGGCCTCGTTGGGAGTGACGTCGAGGGCGATGTCCTGGCCGTGGAGCGGGTAGCCCATCTCCGTACGCAGGGTGTCGCGGGCACCGAGGCCGCACGGCACCGCGCCCATCGCCTCGCCACGGGACACCAGCGCGTCCCAGAGCGCACCGGCGGCCTCGTTGGCGACGATCAGCTCGTAGCCGCGCTCACCGGAGTAGCCGGAGCGGCACACGACGACGCCGATCTCGTCACCGAGTACGTCGGGGGCGGCAGCCTCCACGAAGGACATGTATTCGTGACCGGCCGGCAGCCCGACCGCCTCGAGCAGGTCGTCGGACTTCGGCCCCTGGACGGCGAGCACCGCGTAGTCGCGGTGGTGGTCGGCGAGGTTGATCCCCTCGGGCGCGGCCTCCTGGAGCCGGCGCACGACCTCGGGGGTGTTGGCGGCGTTGGGAACGATCAGGACGTGCTCGTCGTCGCGGTAGTAGGCGATCAGGTCGTCGACGATGCCGCCGGTCTCCTCGTCGCAGCACAACGTGTACTGGGCCTTGCCCGGCTTGATCCGGTTGAGGTCGTTGGTGAAGGACGCGTTGACGAAGTCGGCCGCACCCGGCCCGCTGATCATGACCTTGCCCAAGTGGCTGACGTCGAAGACCCCGACGGCCTCACGGACCGCCGTGTGCTCCTTGACGACGCCGGAATACTCCAGCGGCATCGACCAGCCGCCGAACTCACCGAACTTCGCGCCGAGCCCGACGTGGTTTTCGTGCAGAGGGGACTGGAGCAGCTCCGACCCGCCCCCCGTGGAGGTCTCTTCAGCCATACCGCGAACTTATCGCACCAGGCCGACACTCCCCGGTCGGCGCCCCCTCCGGGCGCGCCACACCTAGACTGCACGGCGTGACCCTGCCTGACATCACCTACACGCTGCGTACCGCCTCCCCCGCCAAGACTCGTGCCGAGGCGGTCGTCGTCGGCATCGGCCAGGGCGCGAAGGCTGTCGAGGTGACTGCCGGCGCGGAGGACGTCAAGGCCGCCTACGGCCGCCGGTGGCCGGGGATGCTCGCCACGCTCGGCGTCAGCGGCAAGGCCGGCGAGATCACCCGCCTGCCCGCAGGGAACGAGATCGGCGCCCAGCTCCTCGTGCTGGTCGGGCTCGGCAAGCCCGGTGCGGACGGGAACTACTCGGCCGATGCCGTACGCCGCGCCGCCGGCGCCGCCGCCCGCGCGGTGCCCAACGCGACCTCCGTCGCCGTGTCCCTTCCGGCCGACACCCCGGACCTGGTGCGCGCCGTCACCGAGGGCTACGTCCTCGGCGGCTACACCTACACGACCTACAAGTCGAACAACGGCAAGTCGGGTAAGGACAGTAGCGGGCCGAGCGATGTCGCGATCCTGAGCGCGATCGCGCGGCGTACGGACGCGGTCACCGCCTTCGAGGAGGCGCAGGTCCTCGCCCAGGCGGTCGCCGGCACGCGGGAGTGGGTCAACATCCCGCCGGCCGACCTGACTCCCCCGTCGTTCGCCGACGCCATCGCGCACGTGGCCGGGCTGGTCGAGGGCGTCGAGACGACCGTGTACGACGAGGAGCAGCTCGCCGAGCTCGGCTGCGGCGGCATCCTCGCGGTGGGCATGGGCTCGGCGGCCATGCCGCGCCTGGTCGAGCTCACCTACTCCCCCGACGATGCGCGCGGCCACATCGCGCTGGTCGGCAAGGGCATCACCTTCGACTCCGGTGGCCTCACCATCAAGCCGGGCAGCTCGATGTCCACGATGAAGTCGGACATGGCCGGTGCCGCCGCGGTGGCCCAGGCGACCTTCGCGATCGCCCGCCTCGGGCTGCCGGTGAAGGTCTCCGCGTTCGTGCCGATGGCGGAGAACATGGTCTCCGGCTCGTCCTACCGCCCCGGTGACGTGGTCACCCACTACGGCGGCACGACCGTCGAGGTCTCCAACATGGACGCCGAAGGCCGGATGATCCTCGCCGACGCCCTCGTACGGGCCACCGAGGTCTCGCCGGACCTGATCCTCGACGTCGCCACCCTCACCGGTCACATGGTGATGGCGCTGGGCGACCGGGTCAGCGGCGTACTCGGCTCCGAGGACGTCGTCGACCGTGTTCTCGCCGCCGCCGACGTCGCCGGCGAGCAGATGTGGCCGATGCCCATCCCGGAATGGATGGACGAGCGAATCCGTTCCTCCAAGGTGGCCGACCTCAACCAGCACGACTGGATCCGCTGGGGCGGTGGGCTGTACGCAGCCGCCTTCCTGCGCGAGTTCACCGGCGGTCTCCCCTGGGCCCACCTCGACATCGCCGGACCGTCCTTCAACAGTGGCGGCGCCTCCGGCCATCTCACTCCCGGAGGCACGGGTGTGGCGGTGGCAACACTGGTGGACTACGTACGCGAGATGGCTACCGATCAGTAGTGGTCCGGTTGACACAGCGCTGCGGGGGTAGTGACAAGATGGGCTCCGTGATCGACGCCCTTGGCCGCACATCTGGCGGCATCATGAGTGCGTCGGGCAGGTGTCGGCCCAGACCGATGCGACTCTCTCCTCGCCGAGCCCTTGGGCTCGGTCGTGGTGACGCGCGTGTCCGGACATACAAGTAGAGCAACGAACAGACGTAGAACGAAGGAATCCATGGCCACCGAAGTAACTCTCCCGGCACTCGGCGAGTCCGTCACCGAGGGCACCGTCACCCGCTGGCTCAAGCAGGTCGGCGACACGGTTGCGGTCGACGAGGCCCTGCTGGAGGTCTCCACCGACAAGGTCGACACCGAGATCCCCTCGCCCGTCGCGGGCACCCTGCTCGAGATCAAGGCCGCTGAGGACGACACCGTCGAGGTCGGTGGCCTGCTCGCCGTCATCGGCGCTGCCGACGAGGCCGGCGCCGATGAGGCTCCCGCGGAGCCCGCCGCGCCTGCGGCCGAGCCCGAGGCTGCCGCTCCCGCCGCTGAGCCCGAGGCTCCGGCCGCTCCGGCCGAGCCCGAGGCTCCCGCCGAGCCCGCCGCCCCTGCGGCTCCGGCGCCCGCCGCCGGCGGAAACGCCACCGAGGTTGCTCTCCCCGCCCTGGGTGAGTCGGTCACCGAGGGCACCGTCACCCGCTGGCTCAAGCAGGTCGGCGACGCGGTCGCCGTCGACGACGCGCTGCTCGAGGTCTCGACCGACAAGGTCGACACCGAGATCCCTTCGCCTGTCGCCGGCACCCTGCTCGAGATCAAGGTCTCCGAGGACGAGACCGTCGAGGTCGGCGCCGTGCTGGCGCTCGTCGGTGACGCCGGCGCCGCTCCCGCTTCCGAGCCCGAGCCCGCCGCCCCGGCCCCGGAGCCCACCCCCGAGCCCGAGCCGGCTCCTGCCCCGGAGCCCGCTCCCGAGCCCGCTCCGGCCGCCGCCGCACCCGCGCCGGCTCCTGCTGCGCCGGCTCCGGCCGCGCCCGCCCCCTCTGCTCCGGCTCCTGCGGCCCCGGCTCACGCCGCGCCGTCCACCGACGGTTCCCCGGCCATCCAGCCCGGCGGCTACGTGACCCCGCTCGTGCGCAAGCTCGCGGCCCAGCACAACGTCGACCTCGACACCGTCCAGGGTTCGGGCGTCGGTGGCCGCGTCCGCAAGGAGGACATCCTCCAGGCGGCCGCCGCGAAGTCGGCTCCGGCCGCTGCCCCGGCAGCCGCCGCTCCGGCTGCCTCGGCTGCTCCGGCCGCTTCCGCCGCCGCCCCCACGGCCCCGTCGCCGCTGCGTGGCACCACCGAGAAGATCTCGCGTCTGCGCAAGGTGATCGCCGAGCGGATGACCGAGTCGCTGCACACCGCGGCTCAGTTGACCCAGGTCATGGAGGTCGATGTCACCAACATCGCCCGCCTCCGTGAGGCCAACAAGGCCGGGTTCCTGCAGCGCGAAGGTGTCAAGCTGACCTACCTGCCGTTCTTCGCCAAGGCCGCGATCGACGCGCTCAAGGTGCACCCGAAGCTCAACGCCGGGATCGACATCGAGGCCGGCACGGTCACCTACTACGACCGCGAGAACATCGCCTTCGCCGTCGACACCGCGAAGGGTCTGCTGACCCCCGTCGTCAAGGACGCGGGCGACCTCTCGATCGCCGGCATCGCGAAGAAGATCGCGGACGTGGCCGACCGCACGCGCAACAACAAGATCACCCCGGACGAGCTCTCCGGCGGCACCTTCACGATCACCAACCTGGGTTCGTTCGGTGCGCTCTTCGACACCCCGATCATCAACCAGCCGCAGGTCGCCATCCTCGGCCCGGGTGCTGTCGTGAAGCGTCCGGTCGTCATCGACGACCCGGACCTCGGCGAGACGATCGCGGTGCGCTACATGGTCAACGTCGCGCTGACCTACGACCACCGTCTGGTCGACGGCGCCGACGCCGGCCGCTTCCTCCAGGACGTCAAGAAGCGCCTCGAGGCTGCTCAGTTCGAGATCTGAGCCGGTGAGCAACGAGCGGCGCGGTCCCCACGGGGGCCGCGCCGCTCGTCATCTCACCAGATGAGGGCTACATGTCCATGTCGGACATGTCGGTGATCTTGCCGCTCGGCTTCTGGATGCTCACTGGCTCGCCGTGAGCGGACAGGTCGAAGACGATGTTCCCGGAGTCTCCGCCGTCCATCCTCAGGCGCACCAGCCGACCCTCGGAGTCGACGTTGACATCGACGATCGAGACCTCCGCTCCGAAGTCCGACTCACCCGCATCGAACGTGTAGTGCGCGGTGTCGACGCTGTCGATCGCCTCCTGCCCGACGTACGTCGTGGTGTCCGCAGAGATCGCGTGGGTGACAGAGTCCAGGAAGAGGTTGGGCGCCGGCATCATCGCGGACATCACGGTGGCGAACCCGCCCATCACCCATTCGCCATCCATGCTGGCGTACGTGGTGTCGTCGAGAGTGACGAACTCGACCGCGCTCGGTCCGTCCTCACCGCTGATCTCGCCCTTCACGTGGAAGGCCATCGGGTCCTGCTGATAGTCGCCTTCGCCGGTTCCGGCGATCTTCTCGCCCTCCTCGACGGCGTTGATCTCCATGTCGACGTGGACCGTCGACAGGGACTCGGCGGCCGCTTTCACGACCTTCATGGCCTCGGACGCCGATAGCGTGGTGCCGGGCTCGATCGAAGGTACGGCATCGGCCGCGGACGCCGTGTCTTTCGCCTCGTTGCCGGTCTCACCGCACGCCGCAACGGTGCAGGTCGCGGTCAGAGCGAGGGCGACCGCCGCGATGCGGCGACGGTTCTGGGTGGTACGCACGTCTGTGTGCCTTTCAAGACTGATCCGAAGACCGATCGCTCCCGAGCGCGGCCAGTCGAAACAGGCGCATTCTGCACACGGTCTCTTTACCCCCGCCGGGATATCGCCAAACCGTTATCCGTCCGAGCCGGCGTTTCACCATTCCGGTCACTGCCCGGCTCGCTCGGCCCGGGGCGTACGATCTCGGTGTGACTGAGCTGCGCTTCGTTGAGGTCGGGACGATCGACTACCTGGACGCCTGGGAGCTGCAGAAGCAGGTCCATCAGCGCGTCGTCGACCGCGAAGAGGCCGACACGGTGCTGCTGCTCGAGCATCCGCCGACCTACACCGCGGGGAAGCGTACGAAGCCGGAGGACCGGCCCGCGGATCCCGGCGGCGCCCCGGTGATCGACGTCGACCGCGGCGGTGAGGTGACCTTCCACGGCCCCGGCCAGATCGTCGCCTACCCGATCGTGCGGCTGCCGGAGAAGGTCAAGGTCGTCGACTTCGTACGCCGCCTGGAGCAGGCGATGATCCGCACCTGCGCCGAGTTCGGCGTCACCGCCTACCGCGTCCCCGGCCGCAGCGGCGTGTGGCTGCCCGCGGGCGAGACCCCGGACGGCGTACGCCGCCTGGAGCGCAAGGTCGGAGCGATCGGGCTGCGGGTCAGCCAGCACGTGACCATGCACGGCATCGCGCTCAACTGCGACGTCGACCTGGGCTGGTACGAGCGGTTCGTGCCGTGCGGGATCTCCGACGCCGGCGTCACCACCCTCTCGATCGAGGCCGGGCGGCAGATCGGCAACGCCGAGGCGATGCCGGTGCTCCACGCGCAGATCGCCGAGATGCTCTCCTGGCGCGACTACGAGCAGGGCCCGAGCCTCGAGGCCAAGCCGGACCCGGCGAAGACCCCGCGGGTCCCGCTGCTCTCCCCCAGCCTGGGCTGAGCGGGCCGGCCGCGGTCGGTGTGACCGACCAGTAGCCGCCTGCCTTCGAGGTTCCACCAGCACGCGGCGTACCCTTGTGGGGTGACTCAAGCTCCTGCCCCAGAAGGTCGCAAGCTCCTCCGTCTCGAGGTCCGCAACGCGCAGACTCCGATCGAACGCAAACCGGAGTGGATCAAGACCAAAGCGAAGATGGGGCCGGAATACAAGGAGCTCACCGCTCTGGTGAAGTCCGAGGGCCTGCACACGGTGTGCCAGGAGGCCGGCTGCCCCAACATCTTCGAGTGCTGGGAGGACCGCGAGGCCACCTTCCTCATCGGCGGCGACCAGTGCACCCGGCGCTGCGACTTCTGCCAGATCGACACCGGCAAGCCGACCGACCTCGACCGCGACGAGCCGCGCCGCGTGGCCGAGTCCGTGCAGACCATGGGCCTCAAGTACGCCACCATCACCGGCGTCGCCCGTGACGACCTCGCCGACGGCGGTGCCTGGCTCTACGCCGAGACGGTCAAGCAGATCCACGAGCTCAACCCCGAGACCGGCGTCGAGAACCTCATCCCCGACTTCAACGGCATCCCGGAGCTTCTCCAGGAGGTCTTCGAGTCCCGTCCCGAGGTCCTCGCGCACAACGTCGAGACCGTCCCGCGGATCTTCAAACGGATCCGTCCGGCGTTCCGCTACGAGCGCAGCCTCGACGTGATCACCCAGGCCCGCGACTTCGGCCTGGTCACCAAGTCCAACCTGATCCTCGGCATGGGTGAGACCCGCGAAGAGGTCTCCGAGGCGCTGCGCGACCTGCATGCCGCCGGCTGCGAGCTGATCACGATCACGCAGTACCTGCGCCCGAGCGTGCGGCACCACCCGGTCGAGCGGTGGGTAAAGCCCGAGGAGTTCATCGAGCTCCAGGCCGAGGCCGAGGAGATCGGCTTCTCCGGCGTCATGTCCGGTCCGCTCGTTCGTTCGTCCTACCGCGCCGGTCGGCTGTACCGTCAGGCGATCGAGGCGCGCGACGCCTCCTCCGTGGCCTGAGTCCCTGCGTACGAGAAACTGAAAGAGGAAGATGTCCCAGACCGACCCGAGCAGCATGAGTCGCCGCCAGCAGATGGTGGAGACCTACAAGCTCACCAAGCAGTCAGACCCCAAGATCGGCCTCATCCTCGGCTCGATCTTCGTGGTCGTCGCCGCGGTCGCCGGCGTGATCTTCTGGTTCCTCCCCGGCGAGGGCATCTTCTCCTGGATCTTCACGATCGTCGGCGCCCTGCTGGCCGGCCTCCTCGCCGCGATGGTGGTCTTCTCGCGGCGCGCGCAGAAGGTGATGTACTCCCGGCTCGAGGGCCAGGTCGGTGGCGGGTACGCCGCCCTGACCATGCTCCGCCGAGGCTGGACCGTCACCCAGGCCGTCGCCGTCGAGCCGCGCAGCCAGACGCTGGTCCACCGCGTGGTCGGCCCACCGGGAGTGGTCCTCGTCGGCGAGGGCAACAGCCCGAGCAAGGTCCGCTCGCTGCTGGCCAGCACCAAGCGCACCCACGCCCGCGTCCTGGGCGAGGTGCCGATCACGACCGTCGTCGCCGGCAACGGTGAGGACGAGGTGCCGCTGCCGCAGCTGACCAAGCACGTCACCAAGATCGGCCGCAAGGTCGCCGGCCCCGAGATCACCGACATCCTCAACCGCCTCAAGGCCGTCGACGCCACCCGCGGCACCATGCCAATCCCGAAGGGCCCCGTCCCGACCTCGATGAAGGGCATGCGCGGCAACCTCCGCGGCCGCTGACCGTTCTTGGATGGATAGTCCGGGACGTTCCGGTCCATTACTCACAGGTACATGGGCCGGAGCGTCCCGGACTACATTTCCAAGTCGAACCGCGGTCACACATCGATCCCCGGCGCGTCACCCGGACCGGCGTGCCCGGATCGCGTAGAGAAGCGGGATCCGGGGCGCCTGCTCGGGCAGCCTGAACCAGCCGTCCTCCCCCACCACCATGGACGGGAAACGCGGCCACGGCAGCCGCTCGTCCTCGCGTACGACCTCGATCCGCAGGCCGGCGCCGGCGAGGGCGGTGACGACCTCGCCGACCCCGTGGCGCCACTCGTACGCCGTCGTGGCGCGGCTCAGCGCCGGGCCGTCGGTGTAGGTGCGGGTCGAGTCCTTCGCGATCGCGCCCCGGCCCGAGAGGTAGTCGTGGCGCAGCTCGAGGGAGTCCTCCCGACCGGGCTCCGGAACCTCACCGAGGGCGTCGAGGAGCGGATGGAACTCGGCCAGGTAGAGGAACCCGCCGGGCTTGAGCAGATCGTGCACGACCCGCGCCCACAGGTCGATGTCAGGCAGGTAGCAGACCGCGCCCTTGCCGGTGTAGACGACGTCGAACCGGCCGGCGCCCAGGACCTCGACGGCGTCGTGGACGTCGGCCTCGTGGTAGTCGACGGCCAGCCCGCGCTCGGCGGCGATCCGGCGCGCTGCGGCCACCGCCTCGGCCGAGATGTCCAACCCGTACGTCACCGCTCCCCGCTGCGCGAACGCCACCGTCTCGGTGCCGAGATGACACTGCAGGTGCACGACCTCGCGGCCGGACAGCTCACCGAGGTCGCTCCACTCGTAGTCGGCGAACCAGGACTCGGCGGGCCGCGAGCCGTCGATGCCGTAGAAGGCGCTGGCGACGTGGATCGGCGTACGAGCGTCCCAGTTGGCTCGGTTGGCCTCGATCTGCCGGGTGATTTCGGGGTCGAGAGTCATGCAGACACGGTCCCACGAACGGCACAGGGCCGGTCCCCGTTCGGGGACCGGCCCTGCTGCGTACGAACTGGCTGTCAGCCGGCCATGCTCGGCATGTCGGTGACCTGGTCGGCCGGCGGCGCCTCGATGGTCACGTCCTCGCCGTGCTTGGACAGGAGCATCTCGACGGTGCCCATGTCGCCCATGCCGACCTCGGCCTTGCGGAGCAGGCCGTCGGCGTCGACCCAGATGTCCTGGTCGATCGTCTTGGGCATGCCCTTGGTGCTGTCGGCGCCGAGGCTCTCGGCGAGCCCGGCGGAGTCGACGGTGAAGCTGTAGTGCTTGGTGTCGGTGCCGTCGACCTTCTCCTCACCCTCGAACTTGGAGGACTTGATCGACTCCTCCATCCCGTCGAAGAAGGCGAGCGGGTTGCTCATCGACTCCAGGCTGGTCCCGCCCATCTTGGCGAGGTCGTCGGCGCTCGCGGTCATCCACGAGTCGCCCATCATGCCCTTGATGTAGATCTTCTCGTCGACAAGGATCGTCTCCAGATCCATGTTCATCGAGCCACCGCTCATCTTCATGGTGGAGTGCTGCGCCGGCGGCTCCTTCTGGATGTCGCCCTCACCGGTCATCGAGACCGTCTGACCCGACGCCTTCGCGTCCATCTTCGTGGTGAAGTGGGCGGTGTCGATGTCGGTGGCCTTCTTCATCACCTCGGTCATCTCCTCGGCCGAGACCGAGTCACCCTCGCTGGCGCCGCCGGCCCCGCCACCGCCACCGCAGGCCACCAGGCCCGAGAGCGATACGGCCAGCACGCCTGCCACAGCAGCGCGGCGCCAGAGGCCACGTGGCCCGAGAGTACGGTTGAGCGTCATTGAGCTTCCCTTCGTGTTTGCCGCTGCTTGCGGCTGACCGGTCAAACCTACCCCCGGATGCCTCTTAACCAACCCGGCGAAACACGTGTCGATAGGTCTGAAGCGTGACGGTCGCCGTACCTGCCGCAAGATCGTGGAGCCCGCGGCGGTCAGGGCGGAAGACCAGCGGCGGCACGACGAGGACGACCAGGATCTGACGGGCGATGCTCCGCAGCGGATCGAGCGGGCGTACGTCCGGCTCACCGGCCGTGACCCGCACCGTACGCAGGCGAGTGACGAGCTTGCCGAAGGAGCCGCCGCCGAGCGTGGTGAAGACCGCCGTCTGCACGATGAAGACGACCAGGATCCACAGGTTGTCGGTCGGCCGCGGGTCGACACCGGCGAGCAGCGACCCGAACGGCAGCGCCCGTACACCGAGGAAGACCGACGCCACCAGCGACGACGCGAGCCAGTCGATGAACAGGGCCAGGACGCGCCTGCCCCAGCTCGCGGTGTCATAAGGCAGAGTGGGCGTCGCAGGAGTGGCGGAACTGGTCACGTCGTAAGGGTAGGCGGCAACGTCTTGAGGGGTGAGATCCGGGATGGTTGCCGATCAAATCACACAACCTGTTACACGCCTGAAACATTTGCGACACTCCTGTGCAACCGTCCCTTCGTAATTTGCGTGGCACGGTCGGATCCATGAGGGTCCGGCCTCGATCGCGAGAGACCTATCTGGCTCTGCCCGACCGGGTGAGCCAAGGAGGATTGATGTTCAGCACTGACGACGAACTCTTGAAGTTCATCTCTGACGAGGGGGTCGAGTTCGTCGACATCCGTTTCGTCGACCTGCCTGGCGTCCAGCAGCACTTCACGGTGCCCGTGTCGTCGTTCAACCTGGAGCCGATGGCCTTCGACGGTTCGTCGATCCGTGGTTTCCAGACGATCAACGAGTCCGACATGGCGCTCTACCCGGACGTCACGACTGCGTACATCGACCCGTTCCGCACCGCGAAGACCCTCGCGCTGATGTACTTCGTGCACGACCCGATCACCGGGGAGGCCTACTCTCGCGACCCGCGCAACATCGCGCGCAAGGCTCTGGCGTACCTCGCCTCGACCGGCATCGGTGACACCGCGTTCTTCGCCCCCGAGGCCGAGTTCTTCATCTTCGACAAGGTCGCCTACAACACCTCCGAGGGCGAGTCGTTCTACAAGATCGACTCCGTCGAGGCCTGGTGGAACTCGGGCGCCGACAAGAACCCCGACGGCTCGAACAACCTGGGCTACAAGACGCGCTACAAGGGCGGCTACTTCCCGGTCTCCCCCACCGACCACTTCGCCGACCTGCGCGACACGATGGTCAAGAACCTCGAGGCCTCCGGCCTGCTCGTCGAGCGCGCCCACCACGAGGTCGGCACCGCCGGCCAGGCGGAGATCAACTACAAGTTCGACACGCTGCTCAAGGCTGCCGACGATGTCATGAAGTTCAAGTACATCGTCAAGAACACCGCCTGGGAGGCCGGCAAGACGGTCACCTTCATGCCGAAGCCCGTCTTCGGCGACAACGGCTCGGGCATGCACGTCCACCAGTCGATCTGGAACGCCGGCGAGCCGCTGTTCTACGACGAGACCGGCTACGGCGGCCTCTCCGACATGGCCCGCTGGTACATCGGCGGCGTCCTGAAGCACGCCCCGTCGGTGCTGGCGTTCACCAACCCGACCGTGAACTCCTTCCACCGCCTGGTGCCGGGCTTCGAGGCTCCGATCTCGCTGGTCTACTCCTCGCGCAACCGCTCCGCCGCGGTCCGCATCCCGATCACCGGCACCAACCCGAAGGCCAAGCGCGTCGAGACCCGGTTCCCGGACCCGTCCTCGAACCCGTACCTCGCCTTCTCGGCCCTGCTCCTCGCCGGCATCGACGGTATCCAGAACAAGATCGAGCCGCCCGCTCCGATCGACAAGGACATCTACGAGCTCCCGCCGGACGAGATGGCCGAGATCAACCAGGTGCCGACCTCCCTCGGTGCCGTCCTGTCGGCTCTGGAGAACGACCACGACTTCCTCACCGTGGGCGACGTCTTCACCCCCGACCTGATCGAGACCTGGATCGACTACAAGACCAACGACGAGATCCTCCCGATCCAGCTCCGCCCGCACCCGCACGAGTTCGAGCTCTACTACGACATCTAAATCCCAACAGGGAGCAGCGGAAACGCCTCCGGACGACTTCGGTCGTCCGGAGGCGTTCCGTCGTCCGGTCTGAGTACGTCAGAGCTCGAGGAGCCCGCCGCTGCCGCGGACCTGTTCGGGCATCAGAAGCATCGTCAGGTCCAGCGCGGGAGCGCTGTGCGTCAACGCGCCGACCGAGATGAGGTCGACACCTGTCTCGGCGATGGCGCGGACGCTGTCCAGGCGGACGGTGCCCGACGCCTCCAGCAGGATCCTGGAGGCGTCTGCATGCTCGGCCCGGATCTTCACCACCACCTCGATGTCGGCCACCGACATGTTGTCGAGCATGATCCAGCGGGCCCCGACATTGAGGGCCTCGACGCCCTGCGCCACGGTCTGCACCTCGACATCGGTCTCCACATTCTCCCCCGTACGCTCCATCCCGCGCCGGACCGCGCCGATCGCGGCGGTCACGCCGCCTGCCGCAGCGATGTGGTTCTCCTTGAGCAGCACCATCGCCGCCAGGTTGAGCCGGTGGTTGTGGCCGCCACCGACGGTCACCGCGTACTTGTCCAGGGCACGCAGGCCAGGCGCCGTCTTGCGGGTGTCCAAGATGCGCACCCCGGTCCCGGCAACGGCCTGGACGTAACGGTCCGTGAGCGTCGCGATGCCGCACATGCGCTGCAAGAAGTTCAGCGCCGCCCGCTCGCCCGTGATCAGGCTGCGAGCCGGGCCGGACAGGCGCACCAGCACATCGTCGTCGGCGAGCCGGGCGCCGTCGGGGACTAGCGTTTCCACCGTGACGTCGGGGTCGACCTGGGCGAAGACCTCGGCGACCACGGGAAGCCCGCTGGCGATGCCGGACTGCCGGGCGCGGATCTCGGCCACGGCCGCGAGGCCGTCGGGGACGCTCCACGCCGTGGTGATGTCCCGGCCCGCCTCGTCCTCGGCCAGGGCGGTGGCGACGGCGACTCGCGCCGCAGGTGAAGGGAACTCTGTCATGGTCGCGCTCTCCGTTCCCGTGATCAGCCGAGGCCCTCGATGACGCGGAAGTCGCGCTTGAAGCCCTCGGGAAGTTCAGCCAGCGCCTCCTGGTAGGCCGCGCTCGCGCGTGCGGCGACCGCCCGTTCGAAGCTGTCGAACTCGATCAGTACGACACGCTCGGGTATTCCGGCTTCGTACGCCTCGACCCGGCCGCCGATGCTGGCAAGTACCCGCCCGCCCATGGCGGTGACGGCTCGGCCCGCCAGCTTGTTGTAGGCATCGAGTCTCTCGGCGTCCTCGATGGTGGGATAGACGCTGACCCAGTAGCCCTTGGGCATAGAACCTCCAGTGGTGGGATGAGAGATCTGATCGGACATCAATGTGCGGAGATCGGCTCGGTTCCTGGCTCGAGGGGCAGCCGGAGCGCCCTGACCGCGAACGAGATGGCGTGGTACCAACCACAGACCAGGACCAGGTCGAGTGCGGCATACTCACCGGCGACAGCGACCAGGCGCGTCCAGGTGTCGTCGGTGAGGTCGGAGGTCGAGTGGAGCTCATCGACGGCTTCAAGGACAGCACAATCTGCGCTGTTCCAACAGGCGTCCGCCGGTCTGCCACGCGTCAGGGAAGCGAGCTGCTCCGCGTCGAGTTCTGCCTTCTCGGCGAACGCCGCGACGTGCACGGCCCACTCGTAGTCGGCGCCACACAACGCAGTAGTTCGGTCGATGACCAGCTCGCGCTGGCGCAGCGTGAGAGCCGACTGGCGAGAGAAGTAGTAGCTCCCCCAGCCCGCGATGGAACGGGCGAGGTCAGGCCGGCGGGCCCACACCCGGAACAGTTGGATGGGCGAGTGCCCGAGGAGCTCGAGTGCCTCCTTCGCTTCCTCACCATAGGGGGGCGTAAGCGGCTCGATGCGCGGCTGCTTCGATTTCAGAGGCATAGCAAGACGCTAACATGGGCGCTTCGGAAAGGGAAGCAAATGACAAAGCCAACACCACTCCCGGGCCGCCCGGTCCGCGGCTCACACACAGGGCGCCCGATCATGGCGCTCTTGGACCTCTTGGGTCGACGCTGGGCGATGCGGGTCCTGTGGGAGCTGCGGGACGACTCGTCTCCCACCTTCCGCGAGCTCCAGCAACGCTGCGACGGGGTCTCATCAAGCGTCCTGGCAGACAGGCTTCGCGAGCTCGGGCAGGCCGGCCTCGTCGAGAACACCGGCGACGGGTACGTTCTCACCGAACAAGGTATGACCCTTCGAGAATCACTTGTTCAGCTCGATGACTGGGCCTCCCGCTGGCAGCCCAAGGCGGACGACTGACTGTCATGACTCTGCTCGATCGCAGATGGCCACGCCCACATCGCCGACGAACCAGGACGCTTTGCACCGGTCGTGGAGCGGTACGGCGAGGCTGAAGACGTCGACGAGCCGGTGGGATCACTCCTCCGGCGGATACGGCGAGTCGGCCAGCAGCCCGGCGAGGTGGGCGAGATTGCGAGCCATGGTCTTGGTCGTGCCCGCGGTCTTCTCCGGCGTCGGCTGCTTGTCCTTGTAGTCCACGGCCTGCATGGCCTCGCCGACCCAGTAGGTCGAGCCGTTGGCGGGGATGGTGAAGCCGACGTCGCTGAGGGCTTGGCAGAGCTCGGCGGTGACGTGGTGGGCGCCGTCCTCGTTGCCGACGACGCCGATGCCGGCGACCTTGTCGTAGGTCAGCATCCGGCCGGCGTCGTCGGTCTCGCTGAGCTCGGCGTCGAGGCGCTCGAGCACCATCTTGCACACCGAGGACGGCTGGCCGAGCCAGATCGGGGTGACCAGCACGAGCACGTCAGCGGCGAGCATCCGCTCGCGCAGCTGCGGCCACGCGTCGCCGTCACCCTCATCGGTGGAGACTCCGAAGCGGACGTTGTGGTCGACGACCCGGACCATCTCGCCCTTCACCTCGTAGTCCATGAGCGCCGTCAGGATCTGGGACCCGAGCAGCGCTGAGCTGGACTCATCGGGTGAGTTTTTGAGGGTGCAGTTGAGGATCAGGCAAGTCGGTGATGTCATGCCACCTGGTAACCGGCGGACTCTGCTGTCATGCGCCGATCACGAGTGCGCCGCCGCCGCGGCTGACCTCGCCGTCGCCCGAGGGTCCGACGAGGTGCAACGCGGCTGGCGGGCGCGTTTCGTTCAGCGGTCGCGAGCGGCCGGGTCGTTCGGGTGCGATGCCACCGCGGTGACGTCGAAGGTCATCCACGGGGACAGCGGCAAGGTCTCCAAGACGTCCGCCCGAAGGGCCGCCTCGTCGGCGGCGACCCACAGGCCGATGCTCCGCATCTCGCCGATCGGCCGCCAGAGCCGAACGAGGTTGCCACTCGCCGTCAGTTCCGCAGCCCGGGCCGCCTCGGCGGCCCGACGTCGATCGACCTCCGCCTGCGGGGTCCCGTCGGGGACCACGGTCGTGATCTCAACGATGAATTCAGCCATCGGTCCACTCCTCTCTCAGGCTGCCTGTCCGGCCTTGAGGCGCCGGGCGATCTCGACCACACGCTGGGCCTGGTGCTTGGCCGAGGCCCGGGTCACGTCGCCGACGGGGTTGGTCCCCTGGGCGTCGACGTGCGACGTTCCGTACGGGTTGCCGTCGTCGTACTTGACCGGGTCGGTGAAGCCGGGGGCGACGAGTATCCCGCCGAAGTGGTGCACCGAGGTGTAGAGCGCTTGCAGCGTCGTCTCCTGGCCTCCGTGGAGGCTGGAGGACGAGACGAAGCCGCTGTAGACCTTGTCGACCAGCTTGCCCTCAGCCCACAGACCACCGAGCGTGTCCATGAACTGCTTGAGCTGGGCCGAGACGTTGCCGAACCGGGTCGGCGTGCCGAAGAGGACGACATCGGCCCACGCGACGTCGTCCGGCGACGCCTCCGGTACGTCGGAAGTGGTGGCGTGGTTCGCCGCCCAGGCTGGATTCGACTCGATGGCCGAGAGTGGGGCGAGCTCCGGGGCCTTGGTGAGGCGCACCTCGGCGCCGGTCGCCAGCACTCCCTTCTCGAGCTCGCGGGCGACCTCTGCCGTGGTACCGGTCGAGGAGTAGTAGACGATCGTGACCTTCACGTTTTCGGACATGGGGTGAGTCCCTTCTCTTGAGGGCCGTTCATAGTTGACCGACCATCTACTAAACAACGATGGCGTGAACCTATTCCGCACTGCCGGTTTCCGTACGAGCCGCCCCATCACCCTCCCGAGCGGCAGCCGGCACGCACGCTAGAGAGGTCCGGCCCTCACAGAGGAGCCGACTCCTCGGCGGACAGGGTGGTGCCCATCAGTCGCAGACTGTTGCCCCAGAGGTCGTCCAGCTCGCCAGGGTCGTTGAACAACTTGGCGAAGAGCACGAGCCCCTCGAGCTGCGCCACGATCGACTTCGCGGCCATTCGAGCGTCCGCTATCTCGATCTCGCCGGCATCCACCGCAACGGTCAGATGCTCGGCGATCATCTGGACCTGCTCGTCGAAGATCTCCTGAAGCCTCTTCTGTATCGACGGGTTGTTCGCGCTGACTTCGAGGGCGAGGTTGCCGAACAGGCAGCCGGTGACCGCTCCAGTGCCGCGTAGCGCTGACGCCTGCATCTGTGCCGTCACGTCGAAGATCCCCCGAAGGCGCTCCAACGCCGTACCCGGCCCCGCCAGGATCGCGGACCACTCGCCACGCTGCCACTCCCAGTGGGCGTCGACAACAGCCAGCGCCAAGGCCTCCTTCGACGGGAAGAAGTAGTAGAAGGATCCCTTCTGCACGCCAGCGCGGGTGGCGATCTCTGCCACACCGACCGAGCTGTAGGCCCGCTCGCTGAACAGCTCGGTGCCTGCAGCGACGAGCCGCTCGCGCGCATCAGAAGTCCGTCCCACGCACCGATTGTAGACCGATCGCCTAGCGGAATAGTTGACCGACCGTCTATGTTCCATCGCCATGAGCACGCGAAAGGTCGCCGTCATCACCGGCGCTTCTCAGGGAATCGGAGCCGCCCTCGTCGCGGCCTATCAAGACCTCGGCTATGCCGTCGTCGCCAACTCTCGATCCATCGAGTCAGCCTCGACCGACACCTTGCAGACCGTCGCGGGTGACATCGGCAACGCCACGGTCGCACAGCGCGTGATCGCGACGGCCGTCGATCGGTTCGGTCGGATCGACACACTGATCAACAACGCGGGCATCTTCGTCGCCAAGCCGTTCACCGACTACACCATCGAGGACTACGAGGCGATCAAGAACACCAACCTGGACGGCTTCTTCCACATCACACAGGCGGCGCTCGCCCAACTCCTCCACCAGGAACACGGAGGCCACGTGGTCAGCGTGACCACGACCCTGGTCGAGAACGCATCCGCTGCGGTGCCCTCGGTCCTGGCGTCCCTCAGCAAGGGTGGGGTCGCGGCCGCGACCAAGTCGCTCGCCATCGAGTACGCCAGCAGAGGCATCCGGGTGAACGCGGTCTCCCCCGGCATCATCAAGACACCTATGCACGCACCCGAGACCCATGACTTCCTCACTGCGCTCCACCCCATGAGGACCCTGGGCGAGATCGACGACGTGACCCGCGGCGTGCTCTACCTGGAGCAGTCGCCCTTCGTTACGGGCGAGTTCCTCCACATCGACGGCGGCCAGAGTGCCGGCCACTGAGTCGTCCCACCTCACCCGAAGGAGAACTTCCATGACCAGCGAGACCATCAGCGCGGAGCACGAACTGCGTACCGTCCTTGACCAGTGGGTCACGGCCATCGCCGAGCGCCGACCGGCCGATGTCGCCGCCCTCTTCACCGAGGACGCACTCTTCCAGGGCTTCGACCCCGCGCCCGGCGTCGGTCGCGACTTCATCAACCGCTACTACGCCAAGCAGCCGGTCGGCCTACGGGCGGAGTACGAGCTCCTCTCCACACGCGAGCTCGCCCAGGAGGCTTTAGCTGGATATGCCCGTGTGCTGTTCACGCGGCCCGACGGAAACGTGACGGTCTACCTCACCGTGATCGCACAACGTGGGCAAGCCGGATGGGCGTTGAGCCACTACCACGTCTCCAAACTGATTCCAGACTGATCCCTCGCCGTCAGGCGCCGATCACCGTACGGCCCACCCGCAGGTGCAGGTCCTCGAGTCGGGCGATCTGGTCGTCGGCGCGACGGATGAGCTCGTCCAGCTGCAGCGGGTCGATACGTGCGTCGTCCTCGGTGGCGGCACGCAGCAGCTGCCACCCGGCCCGCTTGGCGGTCACCGCGTCACGCAGTGCCTCCAGCTCGAACAGGTCGGAGAGCGGCGAGCGCCGCACCAGCCGGCCGTTGGGCTTGAACCGGCCGGCGAACTCCACTGCCCGCCCCGTCGTGGCGGCGATGCGCGACGGGGTGGCTCCCGTCGCCATGATGATCTGCCGCAGCTGCTCCCGGTCCTCGTTGATCTCGGTCGCCAGCTGACGTACCCGGGCGGCCACGTCGGTGTCCGAGTGCGAGCGGCCGACTCGCTCGAACATCGCGGCCCCGGCGCTGGACCCTGCCCAGTGGTGCTGCAGGTAGGCGTGCAACATGTCGTCGTTCATGGCTGCTCCTTCTCTGGACGTCAGGGTCGCAACGGCGGGAGCTCGCTGCCCGCCTTCGCCGGCATCCCGGACAGGACCGCCTCGAGCGCGTCCATGGCCGAGTGGCGCGGTTGCCAACCGAGTTCCAGCTCCGCGCGGGCGGTCGACATCAGCGGCAGCTGCATGACCGCGTCCAGGAGGCTTCCGGGGACCGGCGCGAGCCGGGCATGCCAGGCACCCTCCAGGCCATGACGCGCGAGACGCGGCGGGACCTCGACCGTTCGAGCGTCCATCAGCTCGCCGAGCTCGTCGCGGCCGATGACGCCGTCACCGGCCAGGTTGTACGCGCCCGTCACATCGGTGGTCGCTGCCGTGGCCAGGGCCCGGCCGACATCTCCGGCGTGGACGGCCTGGAACCGCAGGCCTGCTGGCACCGGCACCACCGGGATGCGCCGCCGATCCAGGAGCTCCGGCCGGGCCAGGGCGCCGCCGAAGATACGTCGTTGCTCGCTGGCGGCCGAGCGCTGGAAGACGAATGCGGGCCGGACCCTGACCAGGCGGACCTCGGGATGGGCGCAGGCGAAGGCGTCCAGGGCCCGTTCGACGTACGCCTTCTCCCGGCAGTACGCGGCAGCCGACGCACCGTCGGTCTCCCAGGTCTCGTCGACCGGGTCGTCGTGATCGACCGGAGAGTACGCCGCCACCGACGAGGCGCACACGAGAGCCGGGACACCTGCCCGGGCCACGGCCTCGAGGACCCGGCGCGTGCCGACGGCGTTGGTGGCCCAGGTCTCCTCGGGGCGGTGTGTGGGCTGGAACTTCCAGGCCAGGTGCACGACCGCGTCGGCACCTTCCACCACCGGCTCCAGGTTGGCCGTCGACACATCGGCCACGCGCCATTCGACGGAGGCATGCTCGTTGGACCGAGGGCCGTCCGGAGCCCGTCGCGCGACAGCGACGACCTCGGCGGCCCCGTCTGCGGTGAGTGCCCGGATGGTGGCGCTGCCGAGGTTTCCCGACGCACCGATGACGACCACCTTCATGTTGTCCACGCCCTCCCTGCGGCCGGTCCGCTGTGTGAGCCTCACCGGTACCCACCGCGACCGGGTTCAGCACTGCCGCCCACCAGGCTTGAATCGCCGGATCCGGGTACCGCGGAGGTGACTCGATCCGAAGGAGGAACACCCATGAAGGCAGTCACCTGGCAAGGAAGACGGGACATCCGGGTGGACGACGTCCCCGATCCGCACATCGTCGAGGACGACGACATCATCGTCGAGATCACCTCGACCGGACTGTGCGGATCCGACCTGCATCTCTACGAGGTGCTCACCGGGTTCATGACACCGGGCGACGTGGTCGGGCACGAGCCGATGGGGATCGTGAAAGAGGTCGGTCCCGGGGTTCGCGAGGTGAGCGTCGGCGACCGCGTCGTGGTGCCGTTCAACATCAGCTGCGGCACCTGCTGGATGTGCCGGCACAGCCTGCACTCGCAGTGCGAGACCACCCAGAACCGCGACAAGGGCACCGGCGCCAGCCTCTTCGGCTACAGCTCGCTCTACGGCCAGGTCCCGGGCGGCCAGGCGGAGTACCTGCGCGTTCCCTTCGGTAACCAGCTGCCGATCAAGGTCCCGCACGGTCCGCCCGACGACCGGTTCCTCTTCCTCTCCGACGTCCTGCCGACCGCCTGGCAGGCACTGCAGTACGCCGACCCCGACCCGGAGAGCACGGTGCTGGTCCTCGGCGCCGGTCCTATCGGTGACATGGTGAGCCGCTTCGCGCTCGACGCCGGCCACCGGGTCATCAGCGTTGATCGCGAGCCCGAGCGTCTCGCCCGGGTGCGGCAGCGTGGGGCCGAGACGATCAGCCTCGAGTCCGGCAAGGTCGCCGAGCGGGTACGCGACCTGACCGATGGACGCGGAGCCGACGCCGTGGTCGAAGCCGTGGGGATGGAGGCCCACGGCTCGCCGATCGTCGAGGGGATGACCAAGCTGCTGGCCACGATGCCGGGAGTCGTGAACCGCCCGGTGATGCAGGCAGCCGGCGTCGATCGGATGGCCGCCCTCCACACCGCTTTCGAGGCCGTGCGCCGCGGCGGAACCGTCTCGATCGCCGGAGTCTACGGCGGCGCGATGGACCCGTTCCCGATGATGCAGCTCTTCGACAAGCAGGTCAGCATCCGCATGGGCCAGGCCAACGTACGCGCCTGGACGGAGGACCTGATGCCGTTCCTCGAGGGCGACGACGACCGTCTCGGCGTCGACTCGTTCGCCACCCACCACCTCCCCCTGAGCGAGGCCCCGGAGGCGTACAAGTCCTTCCAGGAGAAGTCCGACGGGATGGTGAAGGTCGTCTTCAAGCCCTGAGCCGAGCGCGGCGCCGGCTGCCGTTGATCAGGTCGTTGAATCGGTCCACGGCCCAGATCGCTCTGAGTCCGGCGCCGCTCATCATCATCGGCCGCGGGAAGCTGGGCTTCTCCTGCCACACCGCCTGCAGGTCCTCGTGCCGCTCGCCGTCGACGATCGCGTCGGCGATGAGCGTCCCGATGTACGGCGCCTGGGCCAGGCCGTGACCGTTGCAGGCGATCGAGTAGTAGATGTCGTCGCCGACCTGGCCGGCGAGCGGAAGCCAGGACGAGGTGATCGCGATCCATCCGCCCCAGGCGCGGTCGATCGCCACGTCTGCCAGCGACGGGAAGCGCGTCGCGAATGCCCCGGCCAGCTCCTCGACCAGGCCGGGGTCGGGCACCTTCTCCGGGAGCGGATAGCTCGTGCCCCGTTCCAGGCGGCGTACGCCGAAGACGATGGTGTTGCGGGGCGTCAGGCGGTAGTTCTCCATGATCGCGTGCTGGGTGACCAGACCCATGCGGCTGGTCCAGCCCAGTGCGGCCAGTCGCTCGGGTGCGATCGGCTCGGTCTCCACCTCGATGACGTAGATCGGCACGGAGAGGTGCTTCGGGGTGATGTCCCACTCCCCCGCGTAGGCGTTCGTGGCGATGACGACCCTGTTCGCCCGAACCGTGCCCTGCGAGGTCGTCAGCACGACCTCGCCTCCGTCGCGCGTGACGTCGGTGACCTTGGTCTGTTCGAAGACCCGCGCGGAGGAGTCGAGCAGGACGCGGCGCATGCCGAGGACGAACTTGCCGGGGTTCATCATCCCGCCGACGAGCTCGCGCATCCCACCCACGAGGCCGCGCGGGATCCCGAGCTCGGCAGCTGTGCCGACCTCGACGTGGCCGCCGGCCCGGGTCACGATCTTGGCGACCCGGCGTACCCGCCCCATCTGGCCGCGCGAGACCGCGGCGAACGCGTTGCCGGTCGCCTCGTAGTCGCAGTCGATGTCGTGCTTGGCGATGAAGTCCTCGACGTGGTGGGCGGCATGCTCGGCCAGCCGCATCATGCCTGGCATCTTCTTGCGCGACAGCAGGTTGAGCAGCTGGAGGTCGCCACCCGGCGCACCCGCCAGCTGCCCCGCGTTGCGCGAGCTGGCGCCGTGGCCGCAGAACTCGGCTTCCAGCAGCACGACGTCCTGACCGCGCTCGACGAGTCGCAGGGCGGTCGACATCCCGTTGATGCCTCCGCCGATGACGACGACCTCGCACTCGAGGTCACCGTTGAGCGCGCCCCGGACGTCTGCCGGCGGGTCGACCCATCCGGTGAAGGCGGTGTAGGTGACGTGGTCGGTGTTCATGCGCGGACCACCTTGCGAGCATCGCCCGCCGGCTCGAGGCCCGTGGCGACGTTGTGGTCGTGCAAGGCACCGTAGGCGCGGTAGTAGATGAACATCTGGAAGCCCCAGGTGCTGAGCGCCAGGATGTAGAAGACGGTGCGGTGCGCATCGTCCGGGAACGGGAAGAAGTCGTACGTCAGGGCGATCCCCGTCGCCGCCGCGCTCGCCAGGCCGGCGACGACCGCGTGGCCCCTGGCTCCGATGGTCCACAGACGCCACGAGAAGTAGGCGAGGAACGCGGTGGTGAGCAGGTTGACCACGAGGTAGTACGACGCAGGTCCCACGTGCAGCTCGTGGCCGCGGAACTGCTGCAGGTAGAGACCGGCGGCGATCGCGAGCCCGAAGACGCCGACCTCGACGGTCACGCTGGGCTTGTAGCGGTGGGTCACCCGCATCAGCCCGAGGACGGCGATCAACGTGATGCCCACCGACCGCGAGAACGCGTCGAAGAAGTAGGCGATGTCGTACAGGACGTGGCCCTCGTCGCCGCTGATGAGCGACCAGAGCAGGAAGTTCGAGCCCGACGTCGCGACGACCATCCACTCCAGGCCGAGCAGGTAGTTGTCGTAGCGCCGGATGAACTTCCATCCGCAGGTGAAGCCGACGACGATCATCCACAGATCGGCCAGCAGGAAGAGCAGCTCTTTCATGTCAGATTTCCTTCAGGTGAGATGGAGGGAGCGGATCAGGCGGCGAGCCGGCTGGTACGCCGGCGCGCGCGGGCACGGGAGACCAGCACGGTCACCACGACGAGCAGCGCAAGGACTCCGGAGATCCAGTAGCCGGTGCCGTAGAGACTCTCGGCAGCCACCTCGAGCGTCGTGCCGGGAACCGGGACCAGCGAGGCGCTGAGGTCGGCGCTCACGAGTGCGGTGCCGAAGGCGAAGCCGACTGCCATGAAGGTGCCAGCGACGCCGGCGGCCATCCCGGCCTTCTCCTCGGGCACGGCCGCCTGCACCAGGGTGAAGCCGGCGGCGTACCCGATGCTGCAGCCGAGGCCCATGACGGCGGCGCCGACCAGGTAGTGCCACTGCTGGTCGTGCATCATCGCCAGCCAGGCCAGGCCCGCCGCGCTGATGAGGGCACCCACGACGAACACGGGCACGCCGCGACCGTTGGCGACAGGACGGTCGACCACCGCGCCGCCGACCAGGAACGTCACCGCGAAGGGCACCATCAGCCAGCCGGTCTGGAGGGCCGAGAGCCCGAGGCCGTACGCGTCGACCGGGCGGAGCGCCTCCGGGATGACCTGTGCGTAGGTGCTGAGCAGGAGCAGGAAGGCCGAGTTCACCGCTGCGAACAGGGCGATGGACAGGCACGAGGCGGTGACCAGCGGCGCCCGCATCAGGGCCACGTCGAAGACTGCCGTCGACGACCGGCGCTGGGCGCGTATCCAGGCGATGCCGCCGACGATGCCGATCGTCAGCGGGATGAGGGCCGCGTTGCCCCAGACGAGTCCCTGGGTCAGGGTCAGCAGGATCGCCGCGACCCAGCCGATCATCCAGACCGTGCCGACCACACCGATCCGACCGGCTCGTTCGGCCGGCGGGGCGTGCGGGACCAGGAGGTACGTCGCGAGGGTGGTCGCCGCGCAGGCGGCAGTGAGGATGGCGAAGAAGCTGCGCAGGGACAGGGTCTCGACGATCAGACCGCCGCCGATCATGCCGACGACGATGCCGGCGCCCGTGGCGATCACCAGGACGGCGACGCCGACGGTGATGCCGGACTCGCCGAGGTTGCGTCGCAGGAAGCCGAGCGGCAGCAGCTGCGCCGCGCAGCCGAAGCCCATCAGCGTGCACCCGGCGAGGAGCGTCGGATAGGAGTCGCCGATCGCCGGGACCGCCGCGCCGACAGCGAGGAAGGCGGACGCGGCCACGGAGGCGTTGCGGTCGCCGTATAGGTCGGCGAGGCGCGGCAGCAGGATGAATCCCGCTCCCCCGCCGAGCGTCAGGGCGGTGTAGAGCCAGGTCGTCTCGGCGACCGTGGCGAGCCCGTACTGCGCCTGGATCACCGGCAGCAGCGGCGGAAGGATGAAGATCACGGCGTTGGTCAGCACGACCATCAGCGCGCCGATGCCGATGAGCAGACCCTTGTCGGGCCCGTGTCCTGCCGTCGCCCGGCGACGTGGTGCCGCTTGCTGGTTCATCTGCGCCATGAGTGGCCTCCGATCGGGGATGTGTGATCCGGCTCATACGCTACGGCCTAGTTAGTCATGTGATCAAGATCAATGACTAAGATGTTTGACTAAGTTTTCAGAGCCCGGATTCCGGCGGGCGGCACTGATATAGTCGCTGTGACTAAATCAAGCGCCCAACTCACTGAGGGCGCACCGACACCCTCGGAGGACCTGATGGCACGCATCCCCGTCGCCCAGCGACGTCGCGACTTCATCGAGGCCGCCGTCGAGGTCATTGCCGCCCACGGGATCGACGGCGCGACGACGCGCCGGATCGCCGAGCAGGCCAAGGCCAACGTGGCGATGCTGCACTACTGCTACGACTCGAAGGAGGACCTCTTCGCGGACGTCTACACCTTCGTGGCCGGCAAGTACCGCGAGGTCATCGAAGGCAGCGACCCGCACACCACGCTTCCCGACGCGGCCCGGCAGATCCTGCGCGGCGTGATGGAGTGCTACCTCGACTCGCCCAGCTTCACCGCCGCGACCTTCGAGCTCGTCAACTGGGCCCGGCGTCAGCACGGCGACCGCGGCATCGCGGTCTACGACCAGGCCTTCGAGACGGTGCGCAAGGCGCTGCAGGAGGCATCCGCGGGCGACCCGGTCACGCCGGAGGTCATCGACGAGGCCACCTACGTCCTGGCCACTCTCGCCGACGGATTCGGCGTCAACTGGCTGACGTACGGTGACGCCTCGGTCGCCCGGGCGCAGATGGAGCTCAACTGCTCCGTGCTCGACAGCTGGCTCGCGACCCGGCTCGCGGCAGCTCCGGCCAAGGCCTGAGCTGCGCCGCCGCGCCGGCGATCACAGCGGGAGGTCTGGAGAGTCCACGCCGACGACCCGGTCGCCGCAGAAGACGCGTACGGACTCTGCCGGCCCGTGGCCGCCGATGCCGGCTGGGCCCCAGAAGCTCTGGGCCGAGTCGTCGCCGAGGTCGGCGATCTTGGCGCCGTTGACTCGCACCTCACCGGCCACGATGCGCGAGCCGACCTCGATGGCGCGGTCGGTGTCGGTGCCGAACACGTACGCGTCCAGGCCCGAGGGATGGGCGTTCGCGATCCGCAGCGCCTCCTCGTCGGAGTCCACGGGGTGCAGCGAGACGAGCGGACCGAACAGCTCGGCGGTCGCCCGGCGCGGGTCGGCACCGGAGGCCACGGTCGGCGAGAGGAAGTAGCCGCCGAGCTCGGGGAGCGCGGCGGGCTGATGGATCGTCGCGCCGAGCTCGCGCAACCCGTCGACCCGGCTCTGCAGGGTCCGGAAGTGCGGCCCGTTGGAGATCGGTCCGACCTGGGTGTCCTCGTCCAGCGAGTGGCCGACGGTGAGCTTGGAGATTCGCTCGGTCAGCGCGTCCAGCAGGGGGTCGACCAGGCTGCGGTGGGCGAGGATCTTGCCCGGTCCCTCGCACCACTGACCGTTGAGCTTGGTCATGCCGTCGAGGATGCCGTCGGCGGTGACGTCGAGATCGGCGTCGTCGAGCACGAGCACCGGGTTGTTGCCGCCGAGCTCCAGCTGCAGCACCTTGAAGTCCTCCGCCCCCGCGCGGGCGATGGCACGCCCAGCTCCCGGTCCGCCGGTGAACGAGACGACCTTGATCCGAGAGTCGGCGGTCAGTCGCGCGCCGACCTCACCGGTGCCGTGGACCAGCTGCAACGCACCCGACGGGATGCCTGCCTCCACGAAGCACTCGACGACGATCTGGGCGCTGCCCGGCGCGTGCTCCGAGGGCTTGAGGATCACCGGACATCCGGCCGCGACTGCACTGACGACCTTGGCGGCCGGGATGAAGCTCGGCCCGTTCCACGGGGTGAGGATCGCCGCCGGCCCCCACGGAACCCTGTAGAGGCGTACGTCGCGGCCACCGGCCTCCAGGGCGGTGACCCGCGGGATCTCCCGCAGGTCAGCGGCCGTGGCCCGGATGCGGTAGGGCAGGAAGGACGCCACCGTGCGGGTGGCGCTGATCGGCGTACCGCTGGTGAGCGCATCCGTGCGCGCGATGTCCTCGGTCCTGCTCTCCAGGAGCTCAGCGACGCGCTCGAGCATCTCGGCCCGCTCATGCCGGGCCTCCTCGTCCCAGCGGCCGACGTCGTACGTCCGTTCCGCGTGCCGCAGGGCGCGCTCGACGTCGTCGAGCGGGGTGGTGACGGTCCGATGGACGGGCTCGAGCGTGTTGGGGTCGACGTTCCACGCGTCGTCGACCGTGGTGCACTCGCTCCACTCGTCCGCGATGTAGTTGACCGGCTGGGCGATCGTGATCTCGTTGCTGGACATCAGGCTTCCTCTACGGATTCGTGGGTCAGGACTGGAGGTCGATGACGATGCGGGTGACGTCACCGGACTTCATCGCCTCGAAGCCCTCGTTGATCTCGGCGAAGGGGACGACCCGGGTCACCATCTCGTCGAGGAGCAGGCGTCCCTGCTGGTAGAGCCGGGCGAACTGGGCGATGTCCTCGCGCGCCTGGCCCGATCCCATGTAGGAGCCGATGAGCCGCTTCTCCTCGAAGAAGAACGACAGGGCGGGCACGCTGATCTCGGTGCCGGCCGGCGCGATGCCGACCAGGCACGCGGTGCCGGTCGGCCGCAGGAGCGCCAGTGCGGTCTCCGCGGTCCGGGCGGAGCCGACCGCCTCGAACGAGTAGTCGACGCCGTCGCCGAGCTGGCGGCGGAGCTCCGCGACCGTGTCGCCGTCGCCGCCGTTGATGACGTGGGTGGCGCCGTACGTCCGGGCGGCCTTGAGCCGGTCCTCGTCCAGGTCGATGGCGACGATCGCCGAGGCGCCGGCCAGCCGCGCACCCTGGATGATCGCCGACCCGACGCCACCGCAGCCGACGACCGCGACCGTACTGCCAGGGCGCACCTGAGCACCACGGAAGACGGCGCCGACGCCGGTGACGATGCAGCAGGACAGCAGGCACCCGACGTGCAGAGGGACGTCGTCCGGCAGTCGTACGAGCGCGCTCTCCCGCAGCAGGATGTGCTGCGAGAACGCTCCGATGGCGGCGAGCCGCTCGATCGGCCGCCCGTCGAGCGTCTCGAACGCGGAGCGTTGCCGACGGCGTACGTCGTCCAGGCGCAGACACTGGGTGGAACGTCCGGCGTCGCAGTTCACGCACCCGCCGCAGGAGGGGGTCAGGGCGCCGGTGACCCGGTCGCCGGGACGCAGCGAGGTCACGGCCGAGCCGACCGACTCGACCACACCGGCCACCTCGTGTCCGACGACGACCGGGACGTCCGTCGGCACGGTTCCCGTCATGTAGTGGAGGTCGCTGTGGCACAGCCCCGCGTGGCTGACCGCGACCCGGACCTCGTGCGGCTCGGGGTCGTCGACGCGGATGTCGGTGAGCACCAGCGGTGCTCCGATCTCGTTCAGCACGGCAGCTCGGGTGGTGATCATGCGGTGGTCTCCCTCGTGTTCCAGAAGCCGGCGACGCCGGCAGTGAGCAGTCCGCTCGCCCAGGCCTCGTGGGCGGCGTGGTCCTCGCGCTCGAAGGCGGCCTCGACCTCAGCGGCCAGGGGCCGCAGCAGCGCGAGGTGGAGCGCCGTGGTGTTCCCCTCGGGGGTCCAGGCGTGCACGGTGTCGACGGCGAGCTCGACGAGCTGGTCGGCCTCGACCACCTCGTCCAGCAGACCGATCCGCAGCGCCTCCGCCGACGGGACCCGCGGGGACCCGAGGACCATGCGCATCGCGTGGTTGCCGACCAGGCGCCGGAGCAACAGGCTGGTCGCGTTGGAGATGGTGAGGCCACGGGCGTTCTCGGGCTGGAAGTACTCGGTCACCGGAGTGCCGATCCGGGCATCGCAGCACAGGGTGATCTCGGAGGCACCACCGACGGCGAGGCCGTTGACCGCCGCGACCACGGGGACCCGGGTCTGCAGGATCGCGCGGGTGACGTCGTGGAAGCTCTCGAAGGCATCGTGGACCTCGGCCTCCGTGGTCGGCGCGTGCTGCAGGTCCTCACCGGCGGAGAAGGCACGGCCACGCCCGGTGAGGACGATGCCACGGACCGTCTCGCCGGTTCCGTGCTCACGCACCAGCACCGCCAGGCGACGCCGCATGCCGACGGTGAGGGCGTTGAGCTTCTCGGGACGGTCGAGAGTGATCACCGCGACGTCGCGTACGACGGCGACGTCGAGATGATCCTCACCGGTTGCAGGGCCGGTAGCAGGGATGGTCATGGTCAGCTCCTCGGTCGGGCGAAGTCGTAGGTGGTGCCGGGCTCGGCGGCGGCCCTGGCTTTGAGCGCGGGCTTCGAGACCCGCTCGGAGGGGGTACGCGGAAGATCGGTGACGAACTCGACGTAACGGGGCACCTTGAACCGCGCGAGCTGGGCACCCGCGCGCTCGAGAAGCTCCTGGGCGGTGGCCCGGTCGCCCGGCACCCCTTCCCTGAGCTGGACGAAGGCCTTGACCTCCTCGCCCAGGACCTCGTCGGGTACGGCGACGACGGCCGCCGCGACGATCGACTCGTCCCTCTCGAGGGCGGCCTCGACCTCTGCGGAGGCGACGTTCTCGCCACCGCGCCGCACCATGTCCTTGAGCCGTCCGACCAGCTGGATGCCGCCGTCCGGACGGCGGACGACGAGGTCGCCGGTGTGTAGCCAGCCGTCACGCAGCACGTTGGCGGTGGCCTCGGGACGGTTCCAGTAGCCGTCCATCATCGGCCGGCCCGAGATGACGAGCTCGCCCGGCTCACCGGGCGGGACCTCCTCCCCCGGCTCGACCGGATCCTCGATGCGCACCTGCTTGGTCGGCACCGGCCGCCCCAGGCTCCCACTGCCCACGGCAGCGGCGTCGTCGAACGAGCTGACCAGGTCGATCCCCGACTCGGTCATGCCGTAGACCTCGCGCCAGGGCGCACCCCACCGCTCCTCGAGCTGGGCGTGGAGGGCGATCGGGATGCCCGAGCAGAGCACCATCCGAAGGTCGTTCTCCCGGTCCTCGGCCGCGGGCGGCTGCTTGAACAGCAGGGTGGGCATCGAGCCGAGGACGTAGAAGAAGGTCGCCCGGTGGCGGCGTACGTCGGCCATGAACGTCGAGGCCGAGAAGCGCGGCAGCACGACCAGCGGGGCACCGAGCGTCAGGGCGAGCGCGGTGTTCCACTGCGGGTCCATGTAGGAGAACGGCTGCGAGGTGAGAACCACGTCATCGGCCCCGAGCCCGGTGGCTCCGGCGCAGATCCAACCCAGCCGCACCCAGTAGCCGTGGCTGAGCATGCATGCCTTCGGGAACCCGGTCGTGCCCGAGGTGTACTGCAGGTTCGCGAGCGTCTCCGCCGCGACCGGCACCTTCGGTGCAGCGACCGGGAAACGTTCGGACCCATGGTCAGGGACCTCCACGACACGGACGCCGGCCAGGTCGGCCTCCTCGGAAAGCACCTCGGCGACCAGGCCGGAACGTACGTCGTCGGTGAAGATGACACGAGCACCCGAGTCCTTCAGGACGAAGGCGAGGTCGGATCGCTGGTACGCGCAGTTGACCGGCACGGCGACCGCGCCGGCCTTCAGCACGGCCAGCCATGCCACCGGCCAGTGCACGATGTTCGGGAGCATGATCGCGACTCGGTCGCCCGGGCGTACGTCGTCGACCTCGATCAGCCGGTGGGCCAGCCGGGAGGTCCAGGCGTCGATCTCCGCGAAGCTCCACGACCCCTCACCGAAGCGCAGGAACTCCCGATCTCCGGAGTCCTGGGCGCGCT
Organism: Nocardioides sp. NPDC006303; assembly: GCF_040613175.1. Lineage (NCBI taxonomy): Bacteria > Bacillati > Actinomycetota > Actinomycetes > Propionibacteriales > Nocardioidaceae > Nocardioides > Nocardioides sp. NPDC006303. The sequence continues at coordinate 162,780 of NZ_JBEXRR010000004.1, read as the reverse complement.
GCGCCAGCAGCTGGCTCAGCGTCGGGACGGCGGGGTCGTCACTCATCCGTTCGGCCGCGACCACAGGTCCGGTCGTGACGTGTGCGTTCACTGGGGGCTCCTCTGCTCTCGCCCGGCGGGTTCGTGGTTCGCGAGCCGCTCCATCGCCTGCTCGACGACCCACGTCAGCGCCGGGTCGTTGCTCTTCATCCACTCCGGGTGCCACTGGACGCCGAGGACCGACCGTCCCGGCACCTCGATCGCCTCGACCACGCCGTCATCGGCCCGACCGGTCACGACCAGCCCGGCGCCGCACCGGTCGACGGCTTGGTGGTGCCAGGAGTTGGTGATCGTGTCCTTGCCGAACAGGCCGGCGGCGATCGAGCCCTGCGTGAAGCTCACGACGTGGTCGACGGTGCCGTCCGTGGGCGCGATCTCGGCCGAGAGGTGGCTCACCGGACCGTCCGGAAGATGCGGCACGAGGGTGCCGCCGAGGGCGACATTGAGCACCTGCAGGCCACGGCACACGCCGAGCACCGGGATCCCCCGGTCGATCGCCGCGCGGACGACCGCGATCTCGTACGTGTCCCGTTCGGCGTCGTGAACCATCGGGTTCGTGCGGGGGTCGATATCGCGCACCACGGAGGTGTCTCCGCCCCAGCACACGGGATGTACGTCCTGGCCTCCGGTGATGACGACGCCGGAGAGCCAGTCGCAGACCGCCTCCGCATCGGTGTCGTAGGAGAGGTGCACGGGCAACCCGCCGGCCTCGGCGATCCGGGTCGCGAAGTCCGACATGGAGGTGTCGATGCAGCGGTCGCCGTAGCGCGGGTCGGCTCCGTTGAGCACCGACAGCTGGAACCGGCGCCCGGTGATGCCGATCAGTGGCCGCAGCACCCCGGCCTCGTCGCGCGCGCTCACGGGAACTCGAAGTAGCGCTGGGACTCCCACGCGGAGAGCTCGGCGAACGGGTCGCCGCCCTTGGTGTGGAACTCCATCCACTCCCAGCGGCGGGAGGCGACCCAGAAGTCCACGAACTCGTCGCCGAGGTACTCGCGAAGCAGCGGATCGACGGCCAGCGCCGCGCCGGCCTTCGACATCGTGTCGGGGATCCGCCTCACCCCAGCGCTCTCGGGGAGGCACCAGGCCATGTCCGTGACCTGCTCGGGCGGCTCGATCCGTCGCTCGATCCCGGCCAACACTCCGGCCAGCACGCCCGCCAGCGCCAGGTAGGGGTTCACGTCGGCGCCCGGGAGCCGGTACTCGAGGCGCGAGTACTTGGGGTGGCCGGTGATGGCCCGCACCGCGGCGGTCTTGTTGTTCACCCCCCAGCTCACCGTCGTCGGCGGCCCGGTCAGGTCGACGAGTCGCCGGTACGAGGTGACCTGCGGCAGCGCGATCGAGGTGTTGCCCTCCATCGTGGCGAGCAGCCCACCGACCGCGTGCCGCATGAGCTCGGAGGGACCGTCCTCGGCGAAGAACCGGTTCACGCCGTCGCTCTGGAGCGAGAGGTTGATGTGCGCCCCCTGGCCGAATCCGGCGGTCGGCTTGGCCATGAAGGAGACCGTGTGGCCACGCTCGAAGGCGACCTCGCGCATCACCTGGCGGGTACGTGCCCAGCTGTCGCCCAGCCGGACCGGGTCGGTCGGCGCGAGGTTGAGCTCGGTCTGGCCGGGCGCGGCCTCGTCGGTCCAGGCCTCCCAGGCGATGCCGACGCTGTCGAGCCGTTCGACGACTGCGTCCATGTAGTCGACCCAGTCCTTGGACCGGGCGAGGTGGTACGTCGCCCCGGTGCTGCCGCCCAGTGGCGTGAGGTCGCGATAACCGCGTGCCCTGGCCTCCTGGACGGACTCCTCGAACAAGGTGGCCTCGATCTCGACGGCCACGGTGGCGACGTACCCGTTGTCGGCGAGGCCGGCCACCAGCTTCCGCACGAGGTTGCGCGGACAGATCGGGACCGGAGTGCCGTCCTTGAGCCAGTAGTCACCGATCACCGAGTCCAGGCCGGGCCTCCACTCCACCAGCGTCGACATGTCCGGGATCATCTGGATGTCGTAGAGGTTGCCCCGCCACTCCGGGAAGGCGTCGCCGAGGACGATCTCGTTGTTGAGGTCGATGGCGAACAGGATGTCGGCGAAGGCGAAGCCGGCGTCCTTTCCAGCCGCGAACTTCTGCGGCGAGACGTTCTTGCCGAGGAGGCTGCCCTCGTGGTTGGTGGCCTCGAGGCGTACGGCCCCTCGGGCTTGTGCGAGCTCAGACATCGAAGCGGACCTTCCAGGATGCGGCCGTCATGACGGACAGCTGGGACAAGGTGCCCTGGACCTGCACGCCTGCGTCCAGGGAGGCGAGGAAGTCGTCGGCGCCGCTGAAGACACCCGCGACGAGGTCGGCAGGACCGGCGATCAGGTACGTCGTCGCCCCCTCGCCGAACCGGCCCCGCTCGGTGCCGTCCGGCCCAACAGCCTCCACGAGAAGGACGTCTGGGATTCCGGCGATGTCGCGGGTCATCTCCCAGAACCGCTCGGCCGCCTCGCGCCAGTGCGGCAACGGTGGGCGCAGTGCGCGCAGGACACGCGCTGCCAGGTCGGCGTCACCGACCGGATCCTGGGTCGGCGCGAACCGGGCGTGGAGGTCGACCACGAGTGTCGCGTCAGGCTCGACGAAGACTCCGCTGGTCACCTCCACGGCACCGTCGCCGAGCACGATGGTCGCCGTCTGCGGGGTGTCGTGGGATCGGATCGCGACAGTGCCGGCAAAGCCGGCGGTCAGATCCTCGGCAGGACGCCCCGGTCCTGAGGCTCGGCTCAGGGTGCGCCCGATCAGGCGGACCAGCGGCGTCGCGTCGTCCTCGATCGCGATGCGTATCGCGTCGAAGCGCTCGCTCGGCGCCTCGATCGTCGTGCTCTCGGTCATCTCCAGGCCTTCCTGACTGCTCGGCCGATGTCATTCTTAGTCACATGACTCAATCGGTTGGCTAAGATGGTGGACCCGAAGAACTCCCTTGTCAACCACCAGGGCGAGATCGACCGATCGGCGAGCAACGCCGCCCGAACCCTTGACGCACCGTGATCCCTGACACACACTTAGTCATACGACATAATCAAATGACTAACTTGGCTTCGACAGAAGGGATCAGGACATGACGACCAGCAGCGCGTCCCCCGGCGGGCCGGTCGCACCGGAGGACGCTCCTCCCGCCGACGGCCTCGACCGGGGCCATCTCAGCCGCAACCAGCTCGTCGCGCTGGCGCTTGCGTCGTACGTCCCGCCCGTCGGGCTGGCCTCGGTCCCGGCCCTCGTGCTCGTCACCGCCGGCAACGGCAGCTGGCTGGGCGCCCTGATCGCGGCCGTCGCCACGAGCCTCGTCGGGCTCTCGGTCATCGCCTTCGCCCGACGCTACGTCGTCACCGGATCGATCTACTCCTACCTGCCGCATGTCTTCGGCCCGTGGGCTCGGATCCTGGCGGGCGCCGCGCTCTTCCTCGGCTACGTCGCGCAGATCGGCGCGATCGCCTTCCTGGTCGGCCTCTTCTCCGGGAGCTTCCTGCTCTCCCTCGGATTCGAGGCGAGCTTCGACGTCGGCGTGCAGATGCTGATCTACAGCGCTGCCGTGCTGATCGCCGGAACGATCGCCTACCGGGGACTGGACACCTCGGTGCGTACGGCGGTCACACTGGCCGTCGTCTCCGTGCCGCTGATGCTGGTCATCACCGTGGCGGCCGCCGCCAGCGCGGGCCTCGATCTCGGTGCCCAGCTGTCCCTCGAGGGAGCCACACCGAGCGGCATCTTCCAAGGGGTCGCCGCAGGCGCCGTCTTCCTCGTCGGCTTCGAGAGCAGCACGGCGCTCGCCGCCGAGACGCGGGACGCGCGGCGCGCCGTACCGCTCGCCGTCATGTGCGTGCCGGTCGGTCTGGGCGCGCTGTACGTGATAGCCACCCTGGTTCAGGTGCCCGCTCTCGTCGCCGCGAGCGACGCACTTGCCGCCGGCACCTCCCCCGCCGCCGCGCTCGCCATCGAAGGCGGGCTCGGGAGCAGGGTGGCGAGCGCGACCGACCTGGTGCTCGCGGTCGCGACCTTCGCTGCCCTCATCGGGTTCGTCAACTACGGCTCGCGCTTCGTCGCGACCCTCGCTGCCGACGGCCTGCTGCCCGCCCGTGCCGGCCGGATCCACCCTCGCCACCACAGCCCCGCGGCCGCCGTCGTGACGATCTGCGTCCTCGGCCTGGGAGCCATCCTGGTCATGGTGGCCCTCAACCCCGACGACATCGTCGGCGTCTACAACTCGGTCGCGACGCTCATCGTCTACTTCTGGGTCGTCCCCTACCTGCTCGTCTGTGCCGGCGCCCTGCGACTGCTCAGCTGCGAGGGACGACTCAGCCCGATCGCCGTCGTCGGCGCCGGCCTCGGCGCCGCCGCGATGGCGTGGATGTACCTCAACGGCCTCGTCAACCCACCCGCCCCACCACTCGACGCGATGTCGTACGTCGCCGTCGTCGCCGTGGCCGCGGTGTTCATCGTCTTCCTCGGAGTCGATCTCCGTGGCCGCTCCCGTCGCCCCGCCCGGGAGGTCGAATGACCGCCCGAGCCCGCAGCACCCGTCACCAGCCCCAGCACACAGAAGGACCTGACATGGACCACCACGACACCACGACCGAGTCCGCCGACATCGTCGTCATCGGCGCCGGACTCTCCGGCATCGGTGCCGCGAAGTACCTGACGGACGACTTCCCCGACAAGAAGGTCCTCCTGCTCGAGGGCCGCGACGCGGTCGGCGGCACCTGGGACCTGTTCAAGTACCCGGGCATCCGGTCCGACGACTCCGTGCACACCTATGGCTACGAGTTCAAGCCGTGGCTGCACAAGGAGGCGATCGCCGACGGCGCCTTCATCCGCGACTACATGGTCGAGGCCGTCACCGAGTTCGGGCTCGACAAGATCCTGCGGCTGAGGCATCGGGTCACCGCCGCCGACTGGTCCAGCGAGGACGCCCGGTGGACGCTGCGGGTCACCGCGACCGACGAGGCAGGCAACGAGACCGACAAGACCATCCGAGCCGGGTTCGTCTTCAGCGGCACCGGCTACTACGACTACGAGGGCGGCTATGAGCCTCGCTTCGAGGGCCGCGAGGACTTCCGGGGTGACATCCTCCACCCGCAGCACTGGCCGGAGGACTACGACTACAGCGGCAAACGAGTGGTGATCATCGGCAGCGGTGCGACCGCGGTGACGATGCTTCCGGCGATGCTGATGGGCGAGGGCGCGGCAGCCCACGTCACCATGCTCCAGCGCACGCCGAGCTACGTCGCCTCGATCCCACGGGTGGACGAGCTCGCCCAGCGGCTCATGAAGCTCTTCGGCGTCAAGCGCGGGTACGCCGCCACGCGGTTCAAGAACTTCTGGTCCGACCACCTCATCGTCTCGCTGCTCTGCAGGTTCCCGAACTTCGGGCGCAACCTGCTGCGCAAGTGGACGGCCAAGGAGCTGCCGGCCGGGTTCGACGTGGACACCCACTTCGCACCGCCGTACAACCCTTGGGACCAGCGCCTGTGCGCCACCCCGGACGGAGAGTTCTTCACGGCGATCCGCGAGGGGAACGCGGACGTGGTGACCGACCAGATCGACCGGTTCACCGAGAACGGCATCCTGCTGAACTCCGGGAAGACCCTCGAAGCCGACATCATCGTCACCGCGACCGGTCTCGTCATGCAGATGCTGGGTGGAATCCAGCCCACCGTCGACGGCGCCCCGGTCAAGATGTCCGACACTGTGCTGTACCGCGGCTCACTGATCTCCGGCGTACCCAACTGGGCGATGATGCTCGGCTACACCAAGGCGACCTGGACCCTGCGTATCCGCAACGTGTCCCGCCTCGCCGCCGAGGTGATCCGCACGATGGACACGAAGGGGTACGACATCGCCGTGCCGGTCGCACCGGAGGGCATGCCCACCACGGACCTGCTCGACATCACGGCGGGATACGTGCAGCGGGCCAAGGACGAGCTCCCCCGCCAGGGCACCAGCCTCCCGTGGCAGATGCACACCACGTTCGTCCGCGACAACCGGCTCTTCAAGGGACAGCTGATCCACGAGGACATCCACTTCTCGAAGCGATCCGTCGAGGCGCCGCACCTGGTCGAGGCAGCGTCATGAGCGAGCAGCGCTTCACCTCGAGCCAGCGCCTCCAGAGAGCCCTCCTTGTCTCCCTGAGCCGTCTGCCCGCGGGCCTTCAACGGATGCTGGCGCGGCCCGCGACCAGTACGGCCGGCGACACGATGGCGCCCGACGTCGCGCTGCTCATGAAGCTCGGCGAGTCCGGCCCCGACTACAGCGACCTGCCGCCCGCAGAGGCGCGCGCGACGACCGAGCGCGACCTGACCCTCTTCGCCGCACGACTCCCCGAGTGCGGCGTGGAAGAGGAGATCGAGATCGGGGACGGTCTTCTCGCCACGCGTTACAGCACCGGCACCCCCGACCGCGGCCTGATCCTCTTCTTCCACGGCGGCGGGTTCGTCATCGGCAGTCGCGCGAGCTACACCGCTCCCGCGCGGATGCTCGCCCAGGGCACCGGCGCCGACGTCGTCTCCGTCGAATATCGCCTCGCCCCGGAGCACCGGTTCCCGGCCGCACAGGACGACGCTCTCGCGGCCTGGCAGTACGTCGTCGATCACGCCGCAGCCTGGGGCGTCGACCCGCGCCGCATCGTCGTCGCCGGCGAGAGTGCCGGCGGCAACATCGCCGCCGTGCTCTGCCAGCAGGTGCGCGACGACGAGGTTCAGCCGATGCTCCAGGTGCTCATCCAGCCGGTGACGGACCTCGTGGAGCACCGCCCCTCGCAGGACGAGTTCGCCGGGTCGCCCGCACTGTCGGCCAAGCAGATCGCCTGGTTCGTGGAGAACTACCTCCCCGCAGGGGCCGACCCCGCCGACCCGCTCATCTCCCCCTATCGCGCCGCGTCGCTGGCAGGCCTGCCGCCCGCGATCGTCAACCTGGCCGGGTTCGACCCGCTCCATGACGACGGGCTCGCGTACGCGACAGCACTTCGAGACGCCGGCGTCCCGGCGCAGGTCGACCGCGAGGACGGCCTGGTCCACGGCTACCTGTCCTACACCGCGGTCAGCCCGAGCTGTATGCGCGCGACCGAGCGGCTCGTCTCCTCCATCTCCGACGCGCTGCGCCGTACCGACCACACCACCAGCGTCACGAAGGCGAGCTGAGAACCATGGCCACATCACCCGAGGTCCGCGAAGAGACCCACGAAGTCGTCGTCATCGGCGCCGGCATAGCCGGCCTGATGGCCGCAACGACCCTCGCCGACCGCGACGTCGTCGTGCTCGAGGCGACCGACCGCGCCGGTGGACGCGTCGACACCGTCCGAAAGGGCGACTACTGGATCAACGTCGGCACCCAGTTCACCGAGGGCACCGGGCCGCTGATCGAAGCGCTCCACCGTCACCGGGTCCCGCTCGGAACCCTGGAGGGCAAGTCGGTCGCCCTGCACCTGGGCGGCAAGCAGGTCGACACCTCGAATCCTTTCGCTCTGATGTTCCGGTCGAAGATGACCTGGCGCGATCGCTTCGGCCTGGCGGTGGTCGGCACTCGCATCCTGGCGAACGTGCCGTTCCTCGAGATGAGCGAGAAGAACCGGTGGGCCAACCGTGTCCGCGCGAAGCTCGACCGCCGTCGGGCGGACTTCGTCCTGCACGGCGTCTCGTCCGACCTCACGCGCGAGATGGTGCGGTCGTGGTCCGGGCAGTGGATGGGCTGTGAGCCCGAGGAGACCGCCGCACGGCAGTTCGTCTTCTCGATGGGCATCCTGCTCACCGACCCCGAGAAGGTGCCGAACCTGACGCTGCCGGAGGGCGGCAACCAGACGCTGACCGACATCCTCGCCGAGGATCTCGGCGACAAGATCCGGCTCAGCTCACCGGTGAGCTCCGTGGAGTGGACCGCCGACGGTGTGGTCGTCGACTACCAGGACGCTGACGGGCCAGCCCGCCTGAGGGCGCGCCAAGCGATCGTGGCGGTGCCCGCGGACGTCGCGGTCAAGATCATGCCCGGGCTGCCGGCGGCCCACCGGACGGCGTTCGAGTCGATCCACTACGGCCGCTACGTGGTGGTGGGCTTCTTCACCCACGAGGACGGCAAGCCACAGCGCTGGGACGACTTCCTCGCGGTGTCGACCCCCGGGCGCTCGTTCCAGGCGATCTTCAACCACGCGGCCGCGGTACGTCGCGGGAACGTCCGCAAGCCCGGCGGCGCGCTGGCCTGCTTCGCAGGAGGCGCCGAGGCCGACGAGCTCTTCGAGCTCACCGACGAGGAGATCGTCGCGCGGTTCACCTCGGACCTTCTCGAGGTCTACCCGGAGCTCGAGGGCAAGATCGACGCGGGCATCCTCCGTCGGCACCCGCGGGTCGTGCCGTTCTGGGGACCCGGCGGCCGGGCATCGCTCGAGACCCTGAAGCAGAATCTCGGGCCGGTCCACCTGGCAGGCGACTACGCCCTCGACATGCCGTCGCTGGCCGACGCCGCTGCGTCGGGCGAGCAAGCCGCGCACAAGGTGCTGGCGAGCCTCTCCCAGGGGTGAGGGTCATCGACCCCGGAGCCGGCGAGGCCGGGCCTCAGCCCGACGCCGAGCGCAGCGCGTCGAGCAGAGGACCGGCCGCCTCGGCCAGGAACTGGTCGTTCGTCGACCCGTCGACCTGAACGAGAGCGACGTCGGTGAATCCGGCCTCCCAGAAGGGCCGGATCCCGTCGGTGATCGCATCGATGTCGGGACCGCACGGGATCGACGAGGCGACGTCCTCGTGGCGTACGAACTGCGAGGCCGCGGTGAAGCTCGCCGTGGTCGGAAGCTCGCTGTTGACCGGCCAGCCACCGCCGAACCAACGAAACTGGCGGTGAGCCCGTTGGATGGCTGCGTCCGCGTCGGCAGGGTCCCAGCTGATCGGGGTCTGGCCGATGGCCCGGGCGCCCCCGGATCCGATACTCGGCGCCCCTGCGACATCGTTCCACGCCTTCACCAGAGCAGCATCGGGCTCCACGGCGATCAGGTGATCGGCCAGGGCAGCGCAACGCTCGGACACCTCGGGGCCGCCGACCGCCAGCCCGACGGGCACCCGGGCGCTGGGCAGGTCCCAGAGCCGAGCGGCATCGACCTCGAAGTGCTCGCCGCGGTAGTCGACGAGCTCGCCGTCGAAGAGTGCGGAGATGATCTCCATCGCCTCGGCAAGCATCTCGTGCCTGGTGTGCACGGCCGGCCAGCCGGCGCCCACGACGTGCTCGTTGAGGTTCTCTCCGCTGCCGAGGCCGAGCGTGAACCGGCCTTCGGAGAGCGCCTGCACGGTGGCGGCCTTCTGAGCGACGACTGCGGGGTGATACCGCATCGTCGGGCAGGTCACGTACGTCATCAACGGGATCCGCTGCGTGGCCTGCGCGACTGCGCCCAGCACGCTCCATGCGTACGGCGCGTGCCCCTGCTCGACCAGCCACGGCGAGTAGTGGTCGCTCATCGCAAGGAAGTCGAAGCCCGCCTCCTCGGCAGCGACGGCGTGGCGCACGAGGTCACTCGGGCCCGCCTGTTCGGTCATCAGGGTGTATCCGAATGCAACCATGCCGAATCGGTACCCGACGCGACGTCGAGCATTCCCGACGTCAGGTGAGGTCGGGGAAGGCCGCCGCTGCGGTGGAGACGCGGATGACGTCGCGGAGGAATCGGGGGCCGACGCGGCGGTCACCTGCGGAGCGGATGCGCTTGATGAGCTTGCTCTGGAAGCGGTCGATCTCCTTCTGCTCCAGCGCCATCCAGTGGTCGCTCGTACGCCGGTGGGGGTCGACGTCGAAGCGCTCGTCGATGGACTCGGCGACGGTGGACAGGGTGGTCGGGAAGACGTCGAGGAGTCGCACCGGTTCGCCGTCGACGAGCGGAAGGCACTTCAGCGGCCGTGGTCGCGAGAAGTCCGGATGGGTCACGGTCGCGGGGACGACCAGGCCGGTCTGAGCGAGCTCGAGATCGATGAAGTCGTCGCTGCACCACTCCAGCCGCCTCGGCACCACGACCGTGACGGTGACGTCCCGGAGCCGCTCGGCGGACAGCTCGACACCGTCGACGGTCACGCCGCCTGGACCGCGTCCCGTGCTGATCTCGAGCAGCGCGTTGGCGACGGGGAGCACGAAGTTCCTCGCGTAGCCCGCGGCCAGGGCGTTGGCGACCGAGATCTGGGTCAGCGGCGCCTTGAAGAAGGTCGTCATCGGGTTGGTCGTCGGGTTCTCCCCCAGCGCCTCGAAGATCGACCTCACCGAGAGCAGCCGCTGCTCGACCGTACGTCTGGACGCATCGACATCGTCGAGATCCAGGTCCAGGACGTCGAAGATCCGGCCGGCCGGTGAGTCCGTGCTCCGGTCCCTGATGACGACGTCCGGGGTGCCGAGGCCCTGGGCGACGGTGAGCTCGTAGACGACCTCGGGGTCGGCGTTGGTGATGTCGGCGATCACGACGTCGGCGAGCTCGAGCTGCTTGAGATCCTCGCCCCGCATCCCGGACGGCTCCGAGACGTACAGAGCGAGGTTCAGCTGTTCCAGCACCGGACGCAGGATCCGCTCGCGGACGATGTCGCGTTGGGCCTCGGTGGTGGTGCTCGGCTGCAGCAGGACACAGCGGCCGCGCGTCGGTCTCACCGCGGCGCCGACGAGGTCCTCCCAGTAGTCGACGATCCGGGCCAGCGGCATCGCGAACGCCTGGCGGCCGCCCTCGGCCTCGACCTGGATGCCGATCACCGCGCCGGCGAGATCGCTGTAGACCGCGGCGCCGCTGAACCCGGTCACCGCCAGCGTCGTCGTCTCGTACTGGAAGTAGTAGGCCCACGAGCTGCTGGTGCGCAGGTAGTTGCCGGCGGGCGTCAGAACGCCGGTGCCGCCGCTCTGCGCGCTACGGAGGTTGTCGCCGTAGCCACGCGCGCGCACCAGCCCGTCGGCCTGCGTCACGAGGGTGAACGGCAATGGCCGCCGGCCGTTCGGTCGGTCGAGTCTCAGCACCGCGAAGTCCAGCGCGGCGGGCTTGTCGTGGACCGGCTGGATCACGAACGTCGCGCGCTCGTCGGTCTCGGCATCGGGAAACCTCACCCACACCTCGCCCTGCGAGGCGAGGGGTGCGACCACGTGGCCCGCGGTCAGGAGGTGGCCCTCGTCGGTGCCCAGCCAGGCAGTGCCGATCGTACGTCCGTCCCTGCTCGCCCGGACGGCGCAGGTCGCCTGCGCGAGCAGCTCGCCGACACCCATCAGGATCGGTCGAAGTCCCAGGTCAACGTGGCTTTCACCGAACCTTGACCTTGCGCCTTCATGACCCATACGTCGGCGCCGCTGGTGAACGAGAACGCGAGCTCCAGCGATACCGAGCTCGGCCCGTCCGGGGATGTCGCGAGCGCGCTGCCGAGATCCGCCGAGACGTCCTGGAGCATCCGCTTGAGCGATCCGTAGGCGTCCTCGAGCCGGCTGCTGGTCTCGGTGGTGCCGAACTCGTCGCCGAACCCGTCGATCCCTCCGCCAGGTCCGTCGTCCGACGACTCGATCAGGATGGTCGACGTACCGATCTGAACCGGCGTGTAATCCAACGCGTCCTCCTCGTGATTCGAACCCCGCAACCGTAGGGGAACCGTGAGGGACGCGTGAGTGGTTTCGACGAGGCTCCCAGTACGGTTGGCGCGTGATCGATGTACCTGCCGGTGGCACCCTCACGATCGGCGCTCCCTGCCTGGTCCTCCTGGTCGGTCCGTCGGGGTCGGGGAAGTCGACCTTCGCCAAGCGAGTCTTCGGGCCGTACGAGGTCATCTCCAGCGACCACTGTCGTGCCCTCATCGCCGACTCCGAAGAGGATCAGTCGGTCACCCCGCAGGCCTTCGAGCTCGTCCGCTACATCGCTCAGGCGCGCCTCGAGGCCGGCAGGATCGCGGTCATCGACGCGACCAACGTCCACCAGAGCGCCCGTCGCCGCAACCTCGACCTGGCCGAGAAGGTCGGGGTCGAGACCGTCGCCATCGCCCTCGACGTCTCGCTCGAGGAGTGTCTCGCGCGGAACGCCTCACGCCGGGGTCGGGTCATCCCCGAGGACGCCATCCGTAGCCAGCGGGCCGACATGGACAGGACGCTGGCTCACCTCGACGGCGAGGGCTTCGGTCTGGTCTACCGCGTCGACGGACCCGCGATGGACTCGGTCAGCCTGGCCCGCCGGGATGACGCCGCCGGTTAGCCGGCGGCGAGGTGGTCGCGAAGGCTCAGGGGCTCACGCCCGGTGAGAGTGGCTACGGCGCTGCTGACCCCATCGAGCTGCCCGGCGGCGATGGCGGTGTAGGTGGAGACCCAGGCGTCGTACTGCCAGTCGGGCGCCTCCCAGCGGCGCCGCGACGCGTAGGCCTCCTCGATCGTCTCGTCGTGGTAGCGCACCTGACTCCCACGATGCTCGGTGAGGATGTCGGCGACCTCGCTCATCGTGAGCGCCTCGGGGCCGGTGAGGTCATAGGTGAGCCCTCGGTGATCCTGCGGCGCCGTGAGCGTCGCCACCGCGGAGCGCGCCACGTCGGCCCGTGCGACCGCCGCGAAGCGCCCGTTGCCGGCCGGACCCCGGATGACGCCGTCCTCGCCGACCAACGACGGGAGGAAGTCGATGTAGAAGTTGTCGCGCAGCAGGGTGTAGCCCATCCCGCTCGCCTTGATCCGCTCCTCGGTCGCGAAGTGGTCGCGCGCGAGCGTGAAGACGGCATCCGGTGCGGCACCGAAGAAGGACGTGTAGACGATGTGCTCGACCCCGGCCGAGGCGGCGGCGTCGACGAAGGTGAGGTGCTGTTCCAGGCGGTCGGCCGACTCGGCGGCCGAGACCATGAGCACGGTCCGTACGCCGTCGAGGGCCCGCACCGCGGCCTCTCTGTCGCCGTAGCTGACCGCGAACGCGTCGGCGCCCGGGATCTCGGGGGCTCTGGCGGTGTCACGTACGAGAAGTCGGAGTGTGGCGTCTGAGCCGCCGAGCGCACGGGCGACGGCACCGCCGACGAAGCCGGTGGCCCCGGTGACGGCGATGGTGGTCGTCATTCCACGTCGCTCCTGAGCGCGGCGAGGGCCTCGTCGGCGTGGATCTCGGCCTTGAGCATCGCCTCGACGACGGCCTTGATCCGTCCGTCGGTGCCGATGGCGAACGTCGTACGCTGCAGCGGTCCGAGCTTGCCGAGGAGGCTGGGCTTCACCCCGTACAGCTCGGCGACCGACCCGGCGGGATCGGAGAGGACCGGATAGTCGAGGTCGTGGTTGGCGGCGAAGCCGGCCTGCTTCTCCACGCTGTCCTTGCTGATCCCCAGCCGGTGGGCGCCGAGCGCCTCGAACTCCCCGGCGAGATCACGGAAGTGGCAGGCCTCCTTGGTGCACACCGCCGTCTCGGCGGCCGGGTAGAAGAAGAGCACCACGGGGCCCTTCTCGATCAGCGACGAGAGGGTGACGGACGTACCGTCCTGGGCAGGGAGCGTGAAGTCGGGCGCGACGGCACCGGTCTCGAGCGGCATGGCGCCAACCTACTCGGCAACTCCACGACCCGAGGCAGAGCCGGCCGGCGACGGACGTGGGAGTCCCGAGGTCACCTGATGACCTCAGGACTCCCACGTCGCCTCATCGAGCTAGCGGTTTCGGAGCCAGAACGCCCCGGACGCGTCGGCGTACGTGTACGCGTCACCGGCGTAGTACAGCCGGTAGTTGCGCGAGCTGGGCGGGTTCCACACGATCGCGACGGTGCCGCGCTTCCCGGCCTGCCCTGACGTCTTCGCCGACTTCACCGTGCGCCAGACGCCGTCCTTCTTCACCTGAAGCTTCACGGTCTTCCCGACCTGCCGGACACCGTTCCTGGTGAGCGTGCCGGTGACCTTCCACGAGTGGTCGCCGGACTTCGTCTTGCCGGTGTAGGCGATCTGCGAGGCACGGCGGGTGTTCGAGACGGTGAATGTCTTCGTGGCGGTCCGCGTCGTCTCGGCGAACGTCTCCCAGTCGACGACCGTCACGATGGCCTTGGCGGAGTAGGTGCCTCGCTTGTCGAGGTAGTGGCAGAACATGGACCCGTCGAGGGTGAACGTGTACGTGCCGTCGGCCGTCACGGACCTGTAGTCGAAGTTCATGTCGAAGATGGACCTGTCGGGGGCGGTTACGCGCAGCTCGACGTCGATGTCACCACCTTCGCCACCGAGGCCGCTGACGGGAACGGTGACCTTGTAGTCGTTGCCGTAGTAGCAACCGGTCCCGTACGAGGGGAACTTGAACGACGGGGCCGACACCGTGACCGTTCCGATCGATGCGGCCGACGCGGCCGGCACGAGGCCGGGGATCGTGAAGGAGGCGAGGAGCAGGGCGATGGTGGTGAGGAGTCCACCGAGGATTCTTCTCATAGAGGAACTTCGACTTTCAGGATGGCGGTTCGGGCTCGCTGCGAGCCGGGCACGGCGAGCAGTTTCCTTTACTCGAGCCGGCGCCACGGCCGGGATCGGCGCCACGTACCCAACGCGGGGTATGAGCCGTTTCGTGCGCCCGCGCGTGGAGGCGGACCTTCGACGAGACCCCGGCCGACGACCCGAAGCCATGGTGAGGATGAGGCGAAATCCCGGACGCCGAGGGCCCACCCACGGCACTATGTCGGGCATGCCCGCCAGCCCGACCCTCCCGCTCGGCGTACGGATCGGCTACGGCTCCGGCTCCGTGGCGACCGGCACGTTCGGCACCATCCCGGGCCTGATGCTGCTCCCCTACCTGACCGACAGCCTCGGCATCGCGGCGCTGGCGGCGGGGTTCATCGTGTTCGCGCCGAAGGCGTGGGATGTCGTGCTGAACCCGATCGCGGGTCGGATCAGCGACCGGACGGTGGATCCACGGGGCCCACGGCGGCCGTGGCTGCGCCGGGCCGGGATCGGGTTGGCGGTGACGTTCGCGCTGCTGTTCGCGGCGCCGTCGATGGCGACCGGGCTCGAGGCGTTGTGGGTGCTGATCCTGTTCCTGGCCTGCGCGACGGCGTACGCGTTCTTCCAGGTGCCCTATGTCGCCATGCCCGCCGAGCTGACCGAGTCCTATGACGAACGCACCCGGCTGATGACCTGGCGGGTCGCGATCCTGGCGCTCACCATCCTGCTCGCCGGCGCGACCGCGCCGATGATCCGCGACGCCGTCGGTGGCCGCGACGGCTACCGAGTGATGGGCGTGGTGATGGCGGTGCTCATCCTGGCCGGGGTGTTCAGTGCGTACGTCGGCACCCGCCGGGCGCCGGTCCACACCGTCCAGCCGGGGCCGGGCAGCCTGCGCGACCAGCTGAAGATCGTCGCGGCCGCGCCCGACTTCCGCCGGCTGCTCATCACGTTCGTGATCCAGGCCGTCGCGTTCGGCGCGATGCTGGCCGGCGTCGACTACCTCGCCGGCGACGTGATCGGTCGCGACGGCGCGGCGACGATCCTGTTCGTCTGCTTCGTCGGCCCCGCGCTGCTGCTCACCCCCGCGTGGGCGGCGCTCGGCGCCAGGATCGGCAAGAAGAACGGGTACGTCGCCGCCTCGGTCGTCCTCGCCGCCGGCGCGCTGCTCGCCGCGACCGCACAGACCGCACCGGTGGCCCTGGTCTACGCCGCTGTGGTGCTGGTCGGGACCGGGTACGCCGGGTGCCAGGTGTTCCCTATGGCGATGCTCCCCGACGCGGCCGCTGTCGACGCCCGGCGCAGCGGGTCGAGCCGGATCGGCGTCTACACCGGCGTGTGGACCGCCGGCGAGACCCTCGGGCTCGCGCTCGGGCCCGGCGTCTACGCCGCGGTGCTCGCGCTCGGCGGCTATCGCTCCTCGACCGGGAGCGACGTCGCCCAGCCGGACTCGGCACTGACCGCGATCACGCTCGGTTTCTCGGTGCTGCCGGCCTGCCTGGCTCTCCTCAGCCTGCTCTGGCTGCGGCGCTACTCGCTCACCGCCGACGACGTTGATGGGACCGTGACCGTATGACCGATGCCTTGACCCAGCTCCGCTCGATGCAGGCCGCCGACCTGCCGGTGAACGGCGGCCGCACGCTCGCCTACGTCTACGACTCCGGCCTGCCCGACATAGACCGGATCGGCCGCGAGGCGGTGGCCGCCTACGCCGGCTCGAACGGCCTGGACCCGACCGCGTTCCCGAGCCTGCTCCGGATGGAGACCGAGGTGGTCGGCATGGCCGCCGACCTCCTCGACGCTCCCGAGACCGTGGTCGGCACAGTCACCTCCGGCGGCACCGAGTCGGTGCTGCTCGCGGTGCAGGCAGCGCGCGACGCCCATCCCGGGATCGAACGGCCGCGGATGGTCCTCCCCTCGACCGCCCACGCCG
Source organism: Nocardioides sp. NPDC006303 (assembly GCF_040613175.1). Taxonomy (NCBI): domain Bacteria; kingdom Bacillati; phylum Actinomycetota; class Actinomycetes; order Propionibacteriales; family Nocardioidaceae; genus Nocardioides; species Nocardioides sp. NPDC006303. The sequence goes on along the minus strand of NZ_JBEXRR010000004.1, from coordinate 146,451 downwards.
CCTTCCACAAGGCGGCGCACTACTTCGGGGTCGAGCCGGTGCTGGTGCCGGTCGGGACCGACTTCCGGGCTGATCCGGCCGCGATGGCCGCGGCGATGGACGAGCGCACCGTGCTGGTCGTCGCCTCGGCGCCGTCCTACGCGCACGGGGTCGTCGACCCGGTCACCGCGATCGCGGCCGCCGCGGCCGAGCGCGGGATCCGCTGCCACGTCGACGCGTGCATCGGCGGCTGGGTGCTGCCCTACGCGACCCGGCTGGGGCGGGACGTACCGGCCTGGACGTTCGCGGTCGAGGGCGTCACCTCGATCTCGGTCGACCTGCACAAGTACGCCTACGCCCCCAAGGGCACCTCGGTGCTGCTGCACCGCACCTCGGAGCTCAGGCGGCCCCAGTTCTTCGCCTCGGCCGCCTGGCCGGGCTACACCATGCTCAACTCCACGATGCAGTCGACGAAGTCGGGCGGACCGCTGGCCGGCGCGTGGGCGGTGCTGCGCTCGTTGGGCGATGAGGGGTACGAGCGGCTCGCCCGCGACGTCTTCGAGGCGGTGGACCGGATCCGCGACGGGGTCGGCGAGATGCCGGAGCTCGCCGTGGTCAGCAGTCCCGACTCGACGCTTCTCGCGCTCACCACCGACGGCAGCTGCGACCCGTTCACGGTCTGCGACGAGATGGCGGCGCGTGGCTGGTACGTCCAGCCGCAGATGTCCTTCGCCGGCTCCCCCGCCACGATCCACCTGTCGGTGAGCGCGGCGACGCTCCCCCACGTACCGGAGCTTCTCGCCGCTCTCGGCGAGGCGGTCGCGGCCGCCGTGGCGGCGGGCCCGGTCACCGTCGACCCGGCCGTCGCCACGTTCATCGGCGACCTCGACCCGTTCTCGTTGTCGGAGGAGGACTTCGACGGCCTGCTGCTCGCCGCCGGGCTCGTCGGCGCCGCCGGCGCAGAGGGCGACCCTCCGACAAGCTCAGGACACCGCCTCGCGCTACCGCAGCGGATGGCCGAGGTCAACGCGATGCTCGACCTGGCCTCCGCCGCGATGCGCGAGGCGCTGCTCGTGGCCTTTCTCGACCGGCTGACCCGGCCTACTCGTCGTCGCTGACCCGGCGCTTCCTCCGGGCCAGCATCAGGATCAGGGTGAGCACGATCGCGGCGACGATGCCGCTCCGAATCTGTACGTCTCGGGACCTGACGGCCACCTGCGTACGCTGCTTGACCTCGTGAGCCTTCTCCTTCCCGCGCGTCTTCACGTCCAGCCGCGCGGCGAGCTCATCGAGGGTGTCGGCCATCTCGTGTCGGGTGGTGTCCAGATCGGCCTCGACCGCGGCGATGCTGTCGCCGCCGGTCTCGACGGGTCGGCTGACGTGGTCGTTCGTCATGGCGTACTCCTCGGGGTGTGGTCCTCGGCGTGACGGTGCTTGACGGTTTCCACGTCCCGCTTGAGGTTCTCGGTGGCGCGTTCGGGCTTCATCGGGGTCCCCTCGGAGACCTGCTTCTTCCCGAACAGGGCGATGCCGCCGGCGATGACCAGGAGTACGACTCCGACCAGCACCGCGGCCAGCCAGGCGTCCATGACCAGCGCCAGGGCGATGATCGCCGCGGCGATCAGGGCCGCGATGCCGTAGAGGGCCACCAGGCCGGCGGCGCCGAACGCCCCGGCCCCCTTGCCGGTGTGCTTGGCCTTCTCGGTCAGCTCGAGGCGGGCGAGCTCGAGCTCGCCTCGCATGAGGCTGGACATCTCCGTGGAGAGTCGCGAGACCAGCTCACCCATCGATGCGTCGGTCTGATGATGAAGCGTCACGACTCCCACCCCCGCGGCATGTCGGTCACCGGGTCCGTGGTGGTGTGGGGACGCGGGGCGCTCGGCGTCGTCTGGGGAGTCGGGGTGGATGCCGACGGCGGCGTGGAGTCGCCAGGCATCTTGTCCCGGACGGTCTCCCGGGCCATGTCCACCTTCTCCTCGGCCACGATCCGAGCGCGGTGCGCCTTCTCCTGGACACGTGGGTCGTGCCACAGGCTCTGTGCCTTGGCCACCATCGCGTCGTACCGCTCACGTCCAGCGCGAGCGCCGAGGACGTAGCCGATACCGAAGGCAGCCAGCAATCCTGGTTTCTTGAACATGTGTTCCTCCTCATCGCTGTACAACTGGCCGGTACCCAGGTGGCGAGGAGATACGCGGGCGACCTAGGCCGGAGGGTCAGCGGTGAGCAGGACGAGCGCGAGATCGGCCAGCTGAGTCTCCAGCGCCTCGCGGCTCGAGCGCGGCTGATGCAGCGCCCAGTCGTAGACGATGGCGGTCACCGCACCCACGAGTGCCAGCGCGGCGAAGCGCCAGTCACGATCGCGGATCTCGCCCCGGCCCACGGAGGCTGCGCACTCGGTGCCCACGATCTCGACCAGGGTCTCGCGGTAGTCGAGCCGGAGCTTCTCGATACGTGGGCTCGCGCCCATGATCTCGACGAACGCGATCCGGGCGACGCGGGGGTCCTTGAGCATCGGGTCGAGATAGGCCAGCACCGCCGCCGGCACCCGATCGAAGATGGGCTTCCCGGCGGTCGCCTCCAAGGACGTCGCCACTCGTGCGTAGGAGTCGGCGGTGATCCGGTCGTAGAGGTCGACGAAGAGATCCTCCTTGCCGGGATAGATCTCGTAGAAGTGCCGCGTCGACACCTTCGAGGCGGCACACACGCCCGGGATCGTGGTCGCCGCGTAGCCCTTCGTGCCGATGATCTCCTTGGCGGTCTCCAGCAGCCGCCGGCGCCGCTCGGCGTCACGCTCCTCGGGGGTCAGCCCGCCGTACGAACGGCCCTCCTGCGCCATCAGCCGGGTGACCCGACCGAGCAGACGAAGGGGGCGGCGTCGGCCGGGTCGAGCGCGTTCTTGACCATGTGCCACACGTTGGTGTCGTAGGCCTCGCCGATGTGGCCGACCGGGTCGTGCGGGCAGATGTCCTGGACGTAGGTGTTGGTGACACCCGGCTCGCGCACGAACGCGGTCTCGGTGGGCGTGACGAGCTCGTCGTACCTCGACTGGATGATCGTGTACGTCACGCCGGGCTGCGCGATCGGACCGCTCGTCAGGGTGCGTACGGCGCTGCCGTCGGTGACCAGCTGGGTGCAGGCGATGCAGCCGAAGGTGGTCAGGACCTGTCCGGCGAGCTCGTCGGCGCCCAGGGCCATGCCGAGCCGGTAGAGACCGGCGAAGGTGGTGCCGTGGGTCGGCGGCGCGATGGCGACGACCTTGTCGATCCGGTCGGAGATGCCCTGGGTCTTGGTGACGTAGAGCGTCTGGAACCCTCCCTCGGAGTGGCCGACCAGGTCGGCCTTCGCGGCGCCGGTCTGTGCCAGCACCTCCTGGATGAAGGCCTTGATCTGAGCCGCCGATCTGGCGATGTCCCCCACCCCGCCGACGAACGGGCCGTAGGCACCGGTGCCGTAGGTGAGGCTGTAGGTGCAGTAGCCCTGCGCTGCCACGTCGGCTTGGAGGAAGTTGAGGTCCTCGTCCTTGTTGGCTCCCAGGCCGTGCAGGAAGACGACCGGGTTGGGGTGGTCGGCCGATGGCCGGCACGCGGCGTCGTTGACGCCTCCCGCCGCCTGCGCCGGTGGGGCGATCAGCAGGGCCGAGGCCGCGAGCAGCACCACGACGGCACGGATGACAGCAGAGCGCTTGACCATGACAGACCACTTCTCTCCAGGCGAATTCTCTCCAAGCGAACCGGACAACGCCGACCCTAAGACGACCCAGCGAATTTGACAATGCTCATTTTCAGATGGGTCGGCGATCAGGTGTCACAGATGGCGACCCTGCCCGGTCGACTGGATGTGCACACTTCGATATCGCGACGCCGGGCATGGTCGTCGACCATCACGCTGAAGCTCGTCATGGCCATCAGCGGCCTGCTGTTCATCGCGTTCGTCCTCGGTCACGTCTACGGCAACCTGAAGGCGTTCAGCGGCCACGATGCGTACAACGAGTACGCCGAGCACCTGCGCACGCTGGGCGAGCCGATCTTCCCCCGCTCCGGACTGCTCTGGATCATGCGCGTCGGGCTGATCGGCGCTCTGGTCGCGCATGTCTCCAGCGCGATCGTCCTCGCCCGACGCGCCCGCCGCGCAGGGGGCCGCTACGCCGTCCGGCCGCCGCGGCGCGCCTCGTCGCTCGCCTCCCGCACGATGCTCACCGGTGGCCTGGTGATCTTCCTCTTCCTCGGATGGCACCTGGTCAACTTCACGATCGGCAAGGTCAACGTACGCGGCGGCCCGACGAACGACCCGTTCAACCTGGTGGTCGACACGTTCAGCGTCTGGTGGTCCACCGCCCTCTACCTCGCCGCGATGCTCGTGCTCGGGATGCACCTGTGGCACGGCACCTGGAGTTCCCTGCAGACCCTCGGCTGGACGCTGACCGCCAAGCGGCGACAGGCAGCGAAGGCCGCCGCCATGGCAGTCGCCGTCCTCGTCGCCGGCGGCTTCTCGCTCTCCCCCATCGCCATCCAGCTCGGCCTCATCGGGCCGTGAACGTTGCTCGGCGTCGCCTTCAGACAGAGCGCTCCCGGGCGGCCGGAGCGTCCGCCACGGCGGATCCGTCCGAGGTCTCTCGACCCGCGAGCCGCTCGTTCCACTCCCGCATCACCGCGGGGTCGGTCGGGCGGGTGAGCAGGCTGACCACGATGTACGCCACTGCGCTCACCGCGAGGCCCGCGTAGACCGGCTCGTTGGCGAGGACGTCGCCGACGATCGCCATCGTCGCCAGGGTCGCGGCGGTGCCGGCGGCCATCGCCACCACCGCCGCCGCGCCGGTCGCGCGGCGCCAGAGGAAGCCACCCAGGATCGGGACGAGAAGACCGCCGACGAGGATGTCGTAGGCGATCGTCAGAGCCGAGACGACGTCGTCGAGCAGCGAGGCGATCACGACGACGACGGCACCGATCGCGACGACGTAGATCCGGTTGGCCAGCACGTCGTGCTCAGGGTTCTCCGTCTCGTCCTGGACGCGCGCGGGGGTGCGTCCGATCAGCCGGGCGAGGAGCGGCTGCACGTCGGTGCGGGCCACCGTCGCGGTCGCGATCAGCGCGCCCGAGGCGGTCGACATCATCGCTGCCACGGCGGCGGCGAGCACCAGGCCGGTGACGCCGACCGGAAGGATCGACTCGGCGATCGTGGCGTAGACGTCGTTGCGGTCCTCGACCGTGACGAACGTGGAGGCCGCGGTGCCGATCAGTGCGCCGGCCACACCGTAGAGCAGACAGTAGACACCGGCCGCGGTTCCGCCCCAGCGCGCGACCTGCGGCGAACGGGCGGTGAAGACCCGCTGCCAGATGTCCTGCCCGATCAGCATCCCGAAGGTGTAGACGACGACGTAGGTGATGATCGTCCCGGTGCCGATCGCGCCGAGCTCGAACGCGGAGTCCGCCGCCCGGGCCTTGATCCCGTCGAGGCCGCCGGCGTGGTTCCAGGTGAACGGCAACAGAAGCACGAAGATGCCGACGGTCTGCAGCACGAACTGCACCATGTCGGTCAGGGTGATCGACCACATCCCGCCGATGGTGGAGTAGATCACCACGATGACGCCGCCGATCAGCACGGAGACGACCCGATCGGTGCCGAAGAGGACGTTGAACACGGTCGCGTACGCCATCGTGGAGGTGACCGCCAGCATCAGCGTGTAGGCCACCATGACCACACCCGAGGCTGCGGTCGCGCCGACGCCGTACCGCAGTGCCAGCATCTGGGCCACGGTGAAGATCCGTAGCCGCTGGATCTTCCCGGCGAAGAAGAGGCTGAGCGCCAGGACACCGAGGGCGATCGCCGCCACCAGCCATGCCCCGGAGAGGCCGAACTCGTAGCCGAGCGCGACCCCGCCGACGGTCGAGGCACCACCGAGGACGAGCGCGGACAGGGTGCCGGTGTAGAGCACCGGTCCGAGCCGGCGGCCGGCGACGAGGAAGTCGGAGCTGTCCTTGGTCCGGGACTTGCCCCACCACCCGAAGGCGACCATGGCGGCGAGGTAGATGACGATGATGGCGAGATCCATGAGAGGTCCGATCAGCTGGGGGCGAACATGCGGAGGACGGTCGGAAGAACCACGACAGCGGGGCCGCTGGTGGTGAAGGTGCCGGCGACGATCTCGCCGACGGTCTCGAGGGTCGCGGCGTGGACGGGGATGCCGAACGCCTCGGCCAGCAGGACGAAGTCGGGGCGGGCGAGCTCGGTGGCGGTGGCGGCGCCGAAGGCCCCGGTCATGTACTCGCGCAGGATCCCGTAGCCGCCGTCGTCGATGATCAGCCAGGTGACCTCGGCGTCGTGCTGGCGGGCGGTGGCGAGCTCGGCGATGGAGTACATCGCGCCGCCGTCGCCGGTGACCGCGAACGTACGCCGTCCGGTCCCGACGGCTGCGCCGATCGCCGAAGGAAAGGCCGGCCCGAGACCGCCGGACGCCTGCCCGGTGTGGAAGCCGCCGGAGCGTGGGTCCCAGGCCGACCAGGCCCAGTACGCCGCGATGGTCATGTCCCAGAAGGTGTCGGTGTCGTCGGGCACTGCCGCCCGCAGGTCGGCGAGCAGCCGCTGCTCGGCGGCGAGGTCCTGGGCGTCGAGACGGGCCTGGACCCGGGTACGCAGCTCCTGGGCGACCCGCGCACCGGACCGCCTCGGGCCCGGCTCACCGGCGACGGGAAGCGCCGCCGCCAGGTCGGTGAGAGCCGCGGCCGCGTCGGCGTGGACGCCGAGCACGTCGTGGTTGGAGCCGAGCACGCGGGCTTCGGCGTCCACCTGGATCACTCGGCCACGGGGGGCGAAGGTGCCGTAGTTGCTGGTCACCTCGCCGAAGGAGGTGCCGATCGCGAACAGGACATCCGCGTCGTCGAGCACGTCGGTGGTGAACCGGTCCTCGATCCACGCGCCTGCGCTCAGCGGGTGCGCGAGCGGGATCGAGCCGTTGCCCCCGGAGGTCGAGACCACCGGCGCGTCCAGGGACTCAGCGAGGGCGACCAGCGCCTGCGGAGCACCGGCGGAGCGGCGTACGCCTCCCCCGGCGAGGATCACCGGGCGCTGGGCCGCGGCCAGCAGCCGGGCGGCCTCGGCAGCGACCTCCGGCCGAGGCCGGCGCGGCGCGGGCACCGCTGCGGTCAGAACGCTCACCGGCGGCACCGTGACGTTCTCGAGGAGGACGTCCTGCGGGATCTCGACCCACACCGGCCCTGCCGGCGCCTCCTGAGCGGTGGCCCATGCATCGGCGAGCACGCCGGGGATGGCGGCCGCGTCCCGGACGACTGCGGTGGTCTTGGTGACGTTGCGGGCGCTGGCCTGCTGGTCGTCGAGCTGGTGCAGGTAGCCCTTGCGGGCACCGCCGAGCCCGTCGCGCGGGATCTGGCTGGTGATCATCAGGATCGGGACGCACGCGGCGTACGCCTCCTGGAGCGCGCCCAGCGCGGTGAGCGCCCCGGGTCCGGTGGAGCAGAACACCACGCCGACCTGGCCGGTCGTACGGGCGTATCCGTCGGCGGCGAAGACCGAGTTGTTCTCCACCCGGGAGGAGACGAAGGACAGGTCGCTGCGGCGGATGGCGTCGAAGAGACCCAGCGCGTGCTGGCCCGGGATGCCGAACACGTGCGTCGCACCGAGAGCGGTCAGGCTCTCGACGGTGACATCGCCGCCGTTGCGTCCCATCACACTCCACCCACGTGGCGCATCGCGAGCAGCGAGACCAGGTCGTAGGCCACGTGCGAGGCCGCGACGCCGGTCAGCTCGGCATGGTCGTACGCCGGAGCCACCTCGACCACGTCGGCGCCGATCAGGTTCAGGCCGACGAAGCCGCGCAGGATCTCCAGCAGCTCACGCGAGGTGAGCCCGCCGGCCTCGGGGGTGCCGGTGCCGGGGGCGTGCGCCGGGTCGAGGACATCGATGTCGACCGAGACGTAGACGGGCCGGTTGCCGACGCGCTTCTTGATCTTCTCGACGACCTCGTCGACGCCCTGGCGGAAGACGTCGGAGGAGGTGACGATCCCGAAGCCGAAGCGGCGGTCGTCCTCGAGGTCCTTCTTGCCGTAGAGGGGGCCGCGGGTGCCGACGTGGCACAGCGCCTCGGTGTCGAGGATGCCCTCCTCCACCGCCCGTCGGAACGGGGTGCCGTGGGTGTACTCGGCACCGAAGTAGGTGTCCCAGGTGTCCAGGTGGGCGTCGAAGTGCACCAGCGCGACGGGTCCGTGGCGCTCGGCGGCGGCCCGCAGCAGCGGCAGGGCGATGGTGTGGTCGCCTCCGATCGTCACCAGCCGGGTGCCACCAGCGGTGAGCTCGAGCGCGGAGGCCTGCACGGTGTCGAGCGCCTCCTCGATGTGGAACGGGTTGGCCGCGATGTCGCCTGCGTCGACCACCTGGGCCGAGGCGAACGGCGAGACGTCCAGCGCCGGGTTGTAGGGACGCAGCAGCCGCGAGGACTCCCGTACGTGCGACGGGCCGAAGCGGGCACCCGGACGGTAGGAGACGCCGGTGTCGAACGGCACTCCGACGACCGCGATGTCGGCGTGCTCCACCTGGTCGAGGCGGGGCAGTCGCGCGAACGTCGCGAAGCCGGCGTAGCGGGGGTTCTTGGAGGCGTCGAGGGGCCCGATGGGCATGGGTGGTTCTCCTTGCGTGGTGCGGTGTGACGGGGTGGTTCGGTCAGCCGACGACGGTGGCGGCCGGTGCCGCCCCGTCGTCCACCGAGATGACCGGGGTGTTCGCGGGCGGTCCGGTCGGCACCAGCCGCGCTCCCTCGGGACCGTAGGCGTCCCGCGGCTCGGGGAAGGCGAAGAGCAGGCCGACGTAGAGCAGCGCGCCGAGCCCCATGCCGAGCGGGATGGAGATGTCGACGCCACCGGGGATCAGCGGTGCGGCCGGACCGACGAACTGGCCGGGCAGGTTCACGAAGGTGAGCGCGACGGCGGCAGCGATCAGCCAGGCGGCCAGGCCGCGCCAGTTCCAGCCGTGGGCGAACCAGTAGCGGCCCCCGCGCTGGCGGCGGTTGAAGACCTGCAGCGAGTCGGAGTCGTACCAGCCGCGCCGGACGTACCAGCCGATCATCATCACCACCATCCAGGGGACGGTGCAGCTGACGATGAGGACGGCGAACGCAGAGATGCTGGAGACCACGTCGAAGACGAACCTTCCGATGAAGATGACGCCGATCGCGAAGACCCCGATCAAGACGGTGGACTGGACGCGGTTGAAGCGCGGGAAGACGCTGGAGAAGTCCAGTCCGGTGCCGTAGAGCGCGGTGGTACCGGTCGACATGCCACCGATCAGGGCGATCAGGGCGACCGGCACGAAGTACCAGCCCGGTGCGATCGCGAGCAGGCCGGAGGCGTACGCACCGGAGGCGAAGATCTCCGGCTCGCGGGTGGCGATGATCGTCATGGTGACCAGCCCGAAGCAGAACGGTACGAGGGTGGCGATCTGCGCCAGGAACGCGGCGGCCATCGAGGAGCGTCCGGAGGTCTCGCGCGGGATGTAGCGGGCCCAGTCGCCCAGGAAGGCGCCGAAGCTGACCGGGTTGGACATCACGATCAGCGCGGAGCCGACGAAGGCCGCCCAGAAGCCGGGCTCGCCGAACGCCTCCGAACCGGAGCCGAACGCGCCGGCGTAGCCGGGGTCGAAGTCGCCGGCGAACGCGACGATGCCGAGCAGGAAGAGCAGGGTTGCGGCGATCACGGCGATCTTGTTGACCAGCAGCATGAACCGAAAGCCGTAGATGCACACGACCAGGACGAGCACGGCGAAGAGGCCGTACGCCAGCGCGAGGGTCAGGTCGTTCTCCGGCAGCCCGACCGCGCGGTTGGCGCCGCCTACGAGCACGTCGCCCGAGCTCCACACCGAGATCGAGAAGAACGCGAGCGCGGTGAGCAGGGAGAGGAACGAGCCGACGATCCGGCCGTGCACGCCGAGGTGGGCCGAGGAACTGACCGAGTTGCTGGTGCCGTTGCGCGGGCCGAACAGCGCCATCGGGGCGAGGACGACGGCACCGAGCAGCAGCCCGAGGAGCGTGGCCAGGAGGCCGTGGGCGAAGGAGAGCCCGAAGAGGATCGGGAAGCTGCCGAGCACCACGGTGGCGATCGTGTTGGCGCCGCCGAAGGTGAGCCGGAACAGATCGAGCGGGCGGGCGCTGCGCTCGGGGTCGGGGATCGGCTCGACGCCGTGCTGCTCGACCTCGGTGACCTTGGGCGGCGGCTGGTGCGGCGTGCTGGTGATCGGGTCCATGGGCACCGGGTCTCCTGGGATGCGGTCGAGGGGGCCGAGATCTGCGTCACTGTAAGAGCACCGGGAACGCCCCCGCAATCGTTTCGTTCTTAACCTGGCTGTAATAGCTGTCGATATGCCGGTGAGATCTGGCGCATCCGTCATAATGGCATCAGATCCACGTCCTGGAGGATCGATCTGACCTTGGAGACGCTCTCAAAAAATGTCGAACGAAATCACGCCCGGCGTCCTCGACAGCACCGATGAGGCGATCCTCGTCCTGCTCGAGGAGGACGGTCGCCTCACCCATCGCGAGATCGCCGCCCAGGTCGGCCTCTCCCGATCAGCCGCGGCCACCCGCGTCCAGCGGCTGCTGACCGAGGGGCACATCGACGTACGCGGCGTCGTGCACCCGGCGGTTCTCGGGCATGACGTGCTCGCCCACGTCTCGGTCACCGTGGATGGCTCCGCGACCCAGGTCGCACAGGCGGCCGCGGCGCGCGAGGACACCACCCTGGTCTCGATGACCAGCGGTCAGCACGCCCTGGTCCTGGAGCTGCGGGCGACGGACATCGGCCGCATCGACGACGCCCTCGCCGAGGTACGCGCGATCGACGGCATCGTCACCACCGAGACCCTGCTCTACACCGAGGTCATCCGCGACGTCGCCGCCCCTGTCGGCCCCGCACCCGCCGCCGGGTCGCTCGACGAGACCGACTACGCCCTGCTGCGCGCGCTGCAGACCAACGGCCGCGCCTCCTACGTCGATCTGGCCACGAGCGTCGGCCTATCCCCCGCCGGCACCCGACGCCGCGTCGTCAGGCTGCTCGACGGCAACGTCGTCCGGGTCGGCGCCGTCGTCCGTCACTCCGGTCAGGAGCGGCGTACGGCGACCGGCATCGGCCTCCGTCTCGACGGCGCCGCGCACCGTCCGATCGCCGAGCAGCTCGCCCGGCTGCCCTCGGTCACCTTCGTGGCCCGGACCCTGGGTCGCTACGACGCCCTGCTCACGGTCCATACCGCCACCTCTGGCGACCTCGTCGGGGTCCTCGACCACATCCGCGAGCTCGACGGCGTCCGCGAGGTCCAGACCTGGAGCCATCTCCGCTTCGTCAAGGAGACGTACGCCTCCCTGAACCTCGGCGGCGCCTGATACGGAGGCTCAGCCTCTGGGTGGGTGGATGCGCCGGACAGCAACCGCGTCCAGGGTCGCCTCGAGCGCGGCCGTGACATCTTCCGGATTCTCGCGGGCGACGCCGAGGAAGATCGCGTCGACGATCACGAGCTGGGCCATCCGACTGGACATCGCGCCGTAGCGGAACCGGGTCTCGCGGGAGACGGTGGCGAGTGTGGCGTCGGCGAGCTCGGCCAACGGGGAGTCGGGGAAGTTGGTGACGGCGACGGTGAAGGCACCCCGCCCGGCGGCGGTGCGCAGTGCGGAGATCGCCTCCTCGGTCTCCCCGGAGTGGGAGAACGCGATGGCCACGGCATCGGCCGGGAGCACCGCGGCGCTGGTGAGGGCGAGGTGGGCGTCGGCCCAGGCGTTGACCTGGTAGCCGATACGACGCAGCTTCTGCTGGAGGTCCTGCGCGGCCAGGCCGCTGGAGGCCGATCCGTAGGCGTCGACGACCGAGGCGGTCGCGATCGCCTCGACGACCCGGTCGAGCTCGTCGATGTCGAGCCTGTCAGCGGTCTCCTCGATGGCTCGCGCCTCCTGATAGGCGAGCTTGCGTACGACGTCCCGCGTCGTGTCGGCCGGGTCGATGTCTCCTTCGGAGACGCCGAACTCGATCCGGCGGCCGGCCTCGTTCGCGCCGGCCCGAGCCAGTGCCAGCCGGAACGCCGAGTAGCCGGTGAACCCCAGGCTGCGACACAGCCTGGTGACGGTGGCGGTCGAGGACTCGTGCCGACTGGCGAGCTCGGTGATGGTCAGCGCGGCGATCGCGCCCGGATCCGCCAGGGCCGCCTCTGCAAGGCGGCGCTCGCTCGGCCGTAGCCCGGGCAGGGCCTGCCGCAGGCGCACCAGGATGTCTTCGCTCATCGTCTCCTCGTTCGGCTCGACCACAACAAGTTGTCAATAATTGACCTTGCACGGGTCACAGCGGAAACATTTTGTCATATGGTCGTGAGATCCGCGGGCCCACGCCACTGCAGGCAAGAGCCCGACCTCGTGGCCCCACCCTAGGAGGATCCGTGAGCACGCAGCGACGACACGGACAACGCACCCACGCAACGGTCGCCACCGCCCTCGCGGCCAGCCTGCTCGCAGCCGGCCTCGCCGGCTGCGGCAGCGGCGGCGAAGAGACCGCTGACGCCAACGGCACCCTCGTCTTCGGGATCTCTGCCGACCCGGCACAGATGGTCCCCTGGACCGCGACCTCGACCCAGTCGATCCAGGTCCTGTCGCAGATCTACAGCCCCCTGCTCAACACCGACGCCGACGGCGTCCCGGAGGCCGGGCTCGCGGAGCTGCCGGAGATCTCGGAGGACGGGAAGACCTACACGTTCACCATCCAGGACGGCGTCACCTTCGGGGACGGGTCCGCCCTCGACTCCGCCGATGTGAAGTACACCTACGAGAAGATCATCGACCCCGCCTCGAGCGCGAGCTCGGCGTCGTACTTCGCTTCGGTGGCCGCTATCGAGGCACCTGACCCACAGACGGTCGTGGTCACCCTGAAGCAGCCCGACGCCTCGTTCGTCTCCGGACTCACCGGGGTGAACACCGCGATCGTCCCGTCCGACGTGGACCCGAAGGCCCTGGAGTCCAAGCCCGTCGGTTCGGGGCCCTACCAGTTCAAGAGCCGCACCCCGAACGAGTCGATCACGCTCACGCGCAACGCCGACTACTTCGCGGGCGAACCCGGCGCGGCCACGGTCGAGTTCCGTGTCATCCCCGACGAGCAGTCGATGGTGTCCTCGCTGAAGACCGGCTCGGTGGACGTGGCGATCTTCGACAACCCGGTGACCGCGAAGACCGCGACCTCGGCCGAGACCACGAGCATGACGGTGGACTCGCTGTCGTACCACGTGCTGCAGCTGCGGGCGACCTCACCGACGCTGTCGGACCCCAACGCCCGGCTCGCGATCCAGTGCGCCATCTCCCGCCAGGACGTGATCGACTCCGCAGCTCTGGGATCGGGGAAGCCGAGCGGACCGATCACCTCGCCTGAGTACCGCTCCGACCCGGAGGCACAGCCGTGCCCCGAGCAGGACCTCGACAAGGCGAAGGACTACCTCGCCAAGGCGGGCAAGCCGGACGGGTTCACACTGAACCTGATGACCTCCCAAGGTCTCTACTCCACCGCGGTGGACGAGGCGCAGAACCTCCAGGCACAGCTCGGCAAGGTCGGGATCAAGGTCGAGGTCGAGGCGCTGGACTCCAACGCCTACGTCGAGCGTTGGCTGGCGGCCGACTTCGATGCCGCGATCGCGATGAACGGCGGCAGCTCGGACCCCAACACGATGTACGGCCGCTACTTCACCAAGGCGGGCAGCTTCAACAAGGTCGCCGGCTACAGCTCGCCGGAGCTCGACAAGCTCTTCGCCGAGGGCATCGCCACGACCGACACCGCTGCCCGCAAGCCGATCTACGCGGAGATCTCCCAGCAGCTGGTCGACCAAGCGGCCTGGGTGTGGCTGTTCACCCCGGAGATGTACGTCGTGACCAACAAGCGCGTCAAGGACCTGGAGGCGCGCACTGACGCCTCGATCGCGACGCTGTGGAAGGCGTCGGTCTCCTGAGCGCCGTATCGAGCCTGACTCACCGGGCCGGCGCTCTCGGGCGCCACCCGGTGGCACGGCGTGCAGGGGAGGCGGCGGTGACGCTCGTCGGGGTCTCGATACTCACCTTCGTGCTGCTGCGGGTGGTCCCAGGGGACCAGATCACCGCGGCGTACGGCACGGCTGCAGGTGACCTCTCCCCGGAGCAGCTGCAGGCGCTGGAGGCCTACTATGGTCTCAACGAGCCGCTCCTGTCCCAGTACCTGGGCTGGCTCGGCGGTGTCCTCACCGGCAACCTCGGCGTCTCGGCGACCTCACACCTGAGCGTGCTGTCGATGACCGCCCAGTCGCTGCCGAACACCATCGAGCTGGCCGTGCTCGCCATCGGGATCGGCCTCGTCCTCGGCGTACCCGGCGGAATGCTGGCAGCGAGCCGCCCCGGACGTGCGCGCGACCAGATCAGTCAGTTGACCAGCCTGGTCGCACTGTCGGTGCCGTCGTTCCTGCTCGCCGCCGCGGTGTCGAGCTGGCTGGTGAACACGATCGGCTGGTATCCCAACGGCGAGGGCTACCGCACGCTCAGCGAGGACCCGGTTCTCAACCTGCAGCAGATGCTGCTGCCTGCGCTCGTCCTCGGGATCAGCATCGCCCCGCCGATCCTGCAGACGACACGCGCCGCGATCCTCACCGTCCGTTCGGAGGACTTCATCCGGACCGCCCGCGCCAAAGGCGTACCGGCCCGGCGGCTCCAGGTGCGACACATCCTCCGCAACGCCCTGATCCCGGTGGTGACGATGAGCGGTCTGCAGTTCGGCTTCCTCCTCGGCGGGGCACTGGTGGTCGAGCAGATCTTCGCGATCCCCGGCATCGGGCGCCAGGTGCTGCTCGGCCTCGAGCAGAAGGAGTACGCCGTGGTCCAGTCGACGGTGCTGGTGATCGCGGTGATGTTCGTCCTGGTCAACCTCCTCACCGACGTCATCTACCGGCTGGTCGACCCGAGAGTGCGAGTTCAATGAGTGCGGCAGCAGACATGCATGAGGTGCCTGAGGTCCCCACGACTCGGGCCTCCGGCCGGTGGCGGCAGGCATTTCGTACGCCGGGCGGGATCGTCGGCCTCGTCCTGATGACGATCGTGACGACGCTCGCGCTCCTCGCCGCGGTCGGGGTCGGACCGGATCCGGCCGCCCAGAACGTGCCCGATGCCCTTCAGGCTCCGAGCGGGAGCCACTGGTTCGGCACCGACCAGTTCGGCCGCGACATCTTCGCGCGGGTCTGCTCCGGCCTGGCCAACTCCCTGCGGGTCGCGATCGTCTCGGTGACCGTGGCGGCGCTCGGCGGGGTGCTGCTCGGGATCCTGGCCGGCTACTACCAAGGAATCCTCGACCGGGCTGTCGGCGTGATCACCAACGTGCTGTTCGCCTTCCCCTCGCTGCTGCTCGCCCTCGCCCTCGCCGCCACTCTGCGACGCAGCTGGCTGACGGTGGCGATCGCGATCGCCGTGGTCTACCTGCCGATCTTCGCGCGGGTCGCCCGCGGCCCCGTCCTGACGCTGCGCCACGCCGAGTACGTGCTCGCCGCTACGGCCGTCGGCCGCACTCGGCTCTCCACCCTCTTCGTGCACGTGCTCCCGAACATCCTCGGCATCCTGGTCGTTCAGGTCACTCTGTCGCTGTCGTGGGCGATCCTCACCGAGGCGGCGCTCAGCTTCCTCGGCTTCGGCACCCCTCCCCCGGCAGCGTCGCTCGGCGGCATGATCTACGAGGCGCAGACGCTGACCAGCGTCGCTCCGTGGATGCTGTACGCCCCCGGCGCCGCGCTGATCCTCGCCGTGGTCGGGCTGAACCTGCTCGGCGACGGACTCCGGGCCGCGCTCGACCCACGAGGAGGCAGCAAGTGAATCCAGAGGACGAGTCGATGCTCGACGCGCTCACCACCGAGGCGTCGAGCCCACCAGGCGGACCGGAGATCGACCAACTTCCGGTCACCGACCTGGTCGCGTTGATGAACGAGCGCGACGCGACGATCGCGGCCGCCGTACGCACCGCGCTGCCCTCGATCGCGGCGGCAGTCACCGCGGCGACCGCCCGGATGCGGGACGGCGGGCGGCTGATCTACGTCGGTGCGGGCACCTCGGGCCGGCTCGGGGTGCTCGACGCCTCGGAGGTGCCGCCCACCTTCGGGCTCGACGATGTCGTCGTCGGCGTCATCGCCGGCGGCCCGGCGGCGCTCCTCAGCGCGGCCGAAGGGATCGAGGACGATGACGAGGCCGGTGCGGCCGACTTGGCCGCTCTCGGCGTCGGACCGCTCGACACGGTCGTGGGCATCGCCTCGAGCGGACGTACGCCCTATGTCCTCGGCGCCCTCGCGCACGCTGCCGACAACGGTGCGCTCACCGTCGGGCTCGCCTGCAATCTCGGCACACCACTGGCACGCATCGCCACCCACGGCATCGAGGTGCCGGTCGGCCCCGAGGTCGTCTCCGGGTCGACCAGGCTCGGCGCCGGCACCGCCACCAAGATGGTGCTCAACATGATCTCCACCGCCACCATGGTGCAGCTCGGGAAGACGTACGGGTCGCTGATGATCGACATGAGAGCCAACAACGCCAAGCTTCGGCACCGCGCGGTCAGGATGGTCACCGAGGCCACCGGAGCCGACGACGCGACTGCGGTCCGGGCACTCGACGAGTCCGGCTGGCATGCCAAGCTGGCCATCGCGACGATCCTCACTGGCCTCTCCCCCGCTGAGGCGTCACAGGCGCTCGAGCTGGCCGCTGGCCGGCTGCGGACCGTCATCGAGGAGCGTGGCTGATGCGCGTGCTCGGCATGATCTCCGGGACCTCCCACGACGGGATCGACGTCGCGGTCGTCGACTTCGACATCGACGCAGACGTGCTGCGCGCACGGATCGTCCACCACAGCTCGGTGCCCTACCCGCCGGATCTACGAGAGCGGCTCATCGAGGCCCTGCCCCCCGCGCCGGTCGGTTTCGACGTCGTGTGCGAGCTCGACACGCGGATCGGGCAGGCCTTCGCCGCTGCCGCGAGGCAGGCCGTCGAGGAGGCCGGCACGGTCGACGTCGTCTGCACGCACGGTCAGACCGTCTTCCACTGGGTCGAGGGCGACCGTGCGCTCGGCACGCTTCAGATCGGGCAGCCCGCCTGGATCGCCGAGGCGACCGGTGCCACGGTCGTCTCGGACGTACGCTCCGCCGACATCGCCGCCGGCGGGCAGGGCGCACCGTTGGTGCCCCTGCTGGACGTCCGGATGCTGGCGCCGCTGGCCGAGGACGGGACCGTCGCAGCCGCGCTCAACCTCGGCGGTATCGCCAACATCACCGTGTGCCGATCAGCCGCGGATCCTGTCGCGTGGGACATCGGGCCTGCCAACGCCCTCATCGACGCCGTGGTCACCGACGCGCCCGGAGCGGCCAGCTTCGACCGCGACGGCGAGCTGGCCGCCGCCGGCATCGTGGTCCCGGTGCTGCTCGCCGACCTGCTCGACTCGCCATTCTTCGGGAAGCCGGCTCCGAAGAGCACCGGCAAGGAGTTGTTCAACCTCGACTACGTCCGGGCCGGGCTCGCGCGGACCGGCCTGATGCCCTCGCTTCCCGACCTGGTCGCGACCCTGACCGAGCTCACCGCGGTCTCCGTGTCCCAGGCGGTCGCCCGGGCCGGCGTCGAGGTGCTGGTCGCTTCGGGTGGCGGCGTACGGAACCCGGTTCTGATGCGACGGCTCGGCGATCTCCTCCCCGGCGTGCGGGTCATCACCAGCGACGCTCTCGGCGTCCCGTCCGACACCAAGGAGGCGATCGCCTTCGCCCTCATCGGATGGGCGAGCGTCCACGGGCTCCCCGGCAACGTGCCCACCTGCACCGGAGCGATCGGCCCCCGCGTCCTCGGCCAGATCATCCCCGCGAGCGCACTCCCTCCCCCGATCGGTGCCTGGCCCGAGACGCTGGTGTTCGAACGATGAACGGCCGCCAACCCCTCCAGGCGTACGCCGACCGCCTGCTGACCATCGGCGGCGACGGCAACCACCCGGCCGGCGGGATTCTCGGGCTCCGCACGCCGAATGGATCCGAGGTCGTGGCCGCCGGCTGGGCACGTCTGCCCTCGACCGACGATCCCGGGGTGCCGATGCGGCCCGACCACATGCTCGACCTCGCCTCGGTCACCAAGCTAGCCGCGACCACAGCGATCACGATGCGGCTGGTCGCCTCCGATGATCTGCGGCTGGGCGACCCGGTACGCCGTCACCTGCCCGCCTTCCGCGGTGCGGGGAAGGACGGCGTCACCATCGAACAGCTGCTGACCCACACCGCCGGCCTGCGACCGTGGTGGCCCCTCTACGCCGTGGCCGACGGCAGCCGAAGCGAGGCGATCCAGCTCGTCGAGCAGCTCCCGCTGGCCTACGAGCCCGGCGTCGGTTGGATCTACTCCGACCTCGGCATGATCCTGCTCGGCGCGGTGATCGAGCAGGCCACGACGCTCCGGTTGGACGAGGCGTACGGCCAGCTGGTGGCCACCCCTCTGGGACTCTCCGCACGCTATGGCCCGGTCGCCCCGAATCGCGCCGCCACCAGCGCGGACAGCGACGCCTACGAGTACGCGATGCTCGCCACCGACGAGCCGCACCCCGTCGGCATCCGTCCGGCTCGTTTCTCCGGATGGCGCGACCATCATCTCCAGGGAGAGGTCAACGACGGCAACACCGCCCACGCCCTCGACGGCGTCGCCGGGCACGCCGGACTGTTCGCCACCATCGATGACCTGCTGACGTACGGGACGGCTCTGTGCGAGGGGACCTTCGTGCCACGCGAGGTGGTCGACCGCTTCGCGACACCACACCCGGAGCATCCCGAGCAGGCGCTGGGCGGCTTCCTCGGCCGCGCCGGCGGGGTCAGCTACCTGCAGCATCCCGGCTTCACCGGCACGTACCTCGCCATCGCGCCCGACACCGGTGTCGTCGTCGCCGGCGGCGCGACCCGGCTGCACGGCCCGCTCGGCCCGCTCGACCACAACCCCACCCGGCTCCCCGACGTCGTGCCCGGCACCGAGATCATCTCGGTGCTGCTCGACGCGGCCGGCCTCCAGGAGGACCGATGACCCCCGTCCTGTCCGTACGCGGCCTATCGGTCACCTTCGACACCAGCCAAGGACCGGTTCAGGCACTGGACGACATCTCCCTCGACCTCGCGGCCGGAGAGACCGTCGCCGTCGTCGGCGAGTCCGGGTCCGGCAAGTCCACGCTCGCCTCCTGTGTCAATCGGCTCCTCGCGGACAACGGCCGGATCACCGCCGGCACGATCGCCCTCGGCGACCATGACATCACCCGAGCGCCAGAGTCGACGATGACCGAGATCCGTGGCCGACGCATCGGCCTGGTGCCGCAGGACCCGATGACCAACCTCAACCCCGTGATGACCGTCGGCGCGCAGATCACCGAGGCGCTGGAGGTCCACGGTCTGGCGTCCGGGCGCAAGGCCCGCGAACGCGCCATCGACCTGCTCGGCCAGGCCGGTATCGACCGCCCCGCCGCCCGCTACCGGCAGTATCCACACGAGTTCTCCGGCGGAATGCGGCAACGTGTGCTCATCGCGATGGCGCTCGCCTGCCGCCCCGAGGTTCTGCTCGCCGACGAGCCGACCTCTGCGCTCGATGTCACCGTGCAGCGCCGCGTCCTCGACCAGATGGCCACGCTCACCAACGAGCTCGGCACCGGCGTGCTCCTCATCACCCACGATCTCGCCCTGGCGGCTGAGCGCGCCGACCGCGTCATCGTCATGCATCGCGGCCGGATCGTCGAGAGCGGTGACGCGGCCGCGATCATCGCTTCGCCCCAGCACGAGTACACCCAGCGGTTGCTGGCCGCCGCGCCCGCGATGTCCGAGGTCAAGGTCACCCCGTCGACCACCGCCGAGGATCCCGAGACCCTTCTGGAGGTGTCCGGTGCCGTACGCCGCTACCGGATCCGTGGGCAACGCGAGCAGCTCCGCGCCGTCGACGGGATCGACCTGACCATCCCCAAGGGACGTACGGTCGCCATCGTCGGCGAGTCCGGATCCGGCAAGTCCACCGCCGCCCGGCTCGCGCTTCGCCTCGAACGGGCCGACGCCGGCACCATCCGCTACCGCGGCACCGACCTGGCCGGCGTGCGCGGCAAGGACCTCCTCGCCTATCGGCGCGCCATCCAGCCGGTCTTCCAGAACCCGTACGCCTCCCTCGACCCGCGCTACACGATCGCTCAGGTCATCTCCGAACCCCTCCGCGTCCACGGCGTCGGCGACGCCACCACTCGCCGCAAGGCTGTGGAGGCGCTGCTCGACAGGGTTGCCCTGCCCGCGGCGTACGCAGACCGCCGACCCCACGAGCTCTCCGGCGGCCAACGCCAACGCGTCGCGATCGCCCGTGCCCTCGCGCTCGATCCCGAGCTCGTCGTCATGGACGAGGCCGTCAGCGCCCTCGACGTGCTCGTCCAGGAGCAGATCCTCGACCTGATGGTCGGCCTGCAGCGGGACCAGGGCCTCTCCTACCTCTTCATCAGCCACGACCTCGCGGTCGTCCAGCTCGTCGCCCACCATGTCTACGTCATGCGGGCCGGCAAGATCGTCGAGAGCGGCGATCCAGCCGCCGTCTTCCACTCCCCACAGGATCCCTACACCCAGCAGCTCGTCGCCGCCGTACCGCGGCCCCGCCAGCAGGCTTCCTAACGCCAGCGGCGGGCTCTAGTCCGCCTCGGAGATCTGGCGCAGGGTGGCGACGATCTTGCAATCCGGCCAGTACGTCGCGTGCAGCTGCGCGAACTCGCGCTGCCCGGCGATCGCCTCCTCGAGGGTGTCGTAGCGCGTCAGCGCCCAGCCGCCGACGACCTCCTTGGCCTCGGCGTACGGACCGTCGACCCGGGTGACCTCGCCCTTCTCCACCAGGAAGTTCACCGCGTCCTCGCTGCCGAAGAGACCTCCCCCGTCGAGAAAGTGTCCAGCCGCCGCCTGCTCGCCGATGTAGTCGTCCATCGCCTTGTACAGGGCCTCCGGCGCCGGGCCGATTCCCTCTTCCATCCTCACGAAACCCATGAAACGCGGCATGATGTGCTCCTCAGTTCGGGGCCAACCGCTTCTCGGTGGCCGACACCTGTGCGTCGAACCACATCGTTCTCCTTCGACATGGACATCGGAAGAACTTTCCACCGGCCGTGAGGCCGCCGACATGCCGGCCCTCAGGCGTTGGCGGCCTCGGACTCGGGCGCCGGCTCCTGCGCCGGGGCGATCTTGCCGCCGGCCTTGCGCACCGCGATGGCGACGATGACAGCGGCAACGGCGAAGAGCAGGCCGTACGCGGCCACCGACTCGGCCTCGAAGTTGCGCAGCAGCGTACGTCCGTTGGTGACCAGGATGATGCTGCCGACCAGGCCGCCGAGGACCGGCAGCGAAAGGTGCTTGACGAGGTAGGCAGCGAACGGAGCTGCGATCACGCCACCGATGAGAAGACCGGCGATGACCCGCCAGTCGAGCGCCTCTCCAGCTAGACCGATGAGGAACCCGACGCTCGCTGAGAGGGTCGTCACGAACTCGGCGGTGGAGACCGAGCCGATCACCTTGCGCGGGTGCAGGGTGCCGCTGGAGATCAGGGTCGGCGTGGTCACCGGACCCCAGCCGCCGCCACCGGTGGCGTCGATGAAGCCACCGAAGAGACCCAGCGGCGCGAGCAGACCGAGCCCGGGGCGCCGGCCGGGGATGAAGACCGGCGGCTTGCCGAAGACGAAGCGGGCGATGATGTAGATGCCCAGGACCAGGAGGAGGCCTGCCACCCAGGGCGTGGCGCTCTCGGTGGAGATGCTGGAGAGGACGGTCGCGCCGGCGAAGGCGCCGATGCCGCCCGGGATCGCGATCTTGGCCACGACCTTCCAGTCGACGTTGCCGAGCCGCCAGTGCGAAACTCCCGAGACGAACGTCGTGCCGACCTCAGCCAGGTGCACCGACGCCGAGGCCACCGCAGGCGCGACGCCGGTGGCGACCAGCAGGGTGCTCGAGGTGACGCCGTACGCCATGCCCAGCGACCCGTCGACCGCCTGGGCCGCGAGACCGACGAGCGCGAAAATGATGAGCCGCTCCATGCGGACCTCCTCTGTGCGATCGAAAATGTCGAGGTAGTAATGTAACGCTATTTACTACACATAGTTGGATCGGGGCGCTGAGGCGTTTCGATGGGCGGACGGCCTCTGCCCGCTGGTCGAGCCGCCTTACACGCTGGTCGAGCCGCCGGAGCCGCTAGGCGGAGGCGTGTCGAGACCAACACGGTTCTCTTCCCCGGGAGAGCTCGCTGGGCGACTGTTCTTCGTTTCGAGGTTCGCCGCCGACCCTTGCTTTGAGTGTTTCTCGATCGTGCGCCGCGTCAAGGACGGGCTTCGCCCGCCGGCTTCGCCGGCCGCTTCGCGGTCCTTGACTCGGCACCCGATCGAGAAAGATTTCGCCTGTATCGGGGCGGCGGCGAGGGAGTGGCGCGGAGTTACGTTGCTTGTTCGCTGACTGCGTAACTTGGGTCTGACCTGCTTAAATAGGTCGCGCTGCGATGATCGTGCGCATATAATAATGCCTATGTACGAGACCATCGACCACCTCCTCGCTGGACCGCCTCCGGGCGCGTCCGAGGCTGAACTGGTCGACTGGATCGGCCGTCTCGAAGAGATCAAGTGCACCGCCGAGGCGGTCCAAGCCGAAGCGGCAGTACGACTCGACGAAGCCGTCCGGGCACGCCAATCCGAGGCCGGGGTACCTGCCCGCAAGCTCGGCGAAGGGGTCGCCTCCCAGATCGCTCTCGCGCGGCGGGTCTCGCCCGAGAAGGGCGCCAAGCTGCTCGGACTGGCGAAGATCCTGACCACCGAGATGCCCCACACCTTCGCGCTGATGAAGGCGGGTCGGTTCTCCCAATGGCAGGCCACCATCCTCGCCCGCGAGACCGCATGCTTGTCGTTGGAGGACCGCCGGGTCATCGACCACGAGCTCTGCGCCACTGGCCCTGGCGGCGAGCCCGCTCGTGCGGTGTCGATGGGGCTACGACAGCTCGAGAACGCAGCCAAGAAACTCGCCATCACCCTCGACCAAGCATCCGTCGTCGCCCGCGCCGCCAACGCCGTGAAAGACCGCCGCGTCAGCCTCCGCCCTGCCCCGGACACGATGACGTGGTTGGGTGCCCTGCTCCCGGTCAAGGACGGCGTCGCGGTCTTCGCCGCCCTGGACCAGGCGGCCAAGGCTGCCCACGCAGCCGGCGATGAACGCAGCCGGGGTCAGGTCATGGCCGACACCCTCGTCGACCGGATCACCGGCCGCAGCACCACCGGCGCCAAGCCTCGCATCGAGGTCAAGATCGTGATGACCGCAGACTCCCTCACCAGCGACGCCGATCAACCCGCCATGGTGGAAGGCTACGGCCCCGTCCCCGCCGCCTGGGCCCGAGAAGCACTTGACGATGCCGAGGTCTTCGTCCGGCGCCTGCTCACCGATCCCGCCGGGCAGCTGGTCGCGATGGAGTCCCGCTCCAGGAAGGCACCCGACGGGCTGGCCGAGTTCATCACCACCCGTGACGGCGGGATCTGCCGCACCAACGGCTGTGACGCCCCGATCCGCAACATCGACCACGTCCAACGCCACGCAGACGGGGGCGCGACGAGATCCGAGAACCTGCAAGGTCTGTGTGAGAGGTGCAATCAAGCCAAAGAGGCGCTCGGCTGGCAGACCAGACCCGGACCCGACGGCACCATCATCACCATCACACCCACGGGCCATACGTATGTCAGCCCGCCACCCGACACCTGGTCACCGGAGCCACCAACCTGGTCTCGAGCCGAGTTCGGGCTACGCGACGTACTCCTTGAACACACCCTCGCAGCCTGAGGCCCGGGCTCGAGAACTTACTTCGGATCGGTGCTTGACCTTGACGCTACGTCAGGGCTGCACGCTTCTTTCACGGCCCCAAACAGGAGCCACCAACCGATCCAAAGGAGCACCACCATGAACAACCTGCTCAGCCGCCTCGTCGGTGACAAGAAGGACTGGAAGCGCATGGAAGCCCGTGCCGCCGAACTGCCCGCCGACTACCGCACCGTCTATGGCGAGATGAAGAGCTACATGTGGCGCTTCACCGCCGGCGATGGCATGGACATCGTCGCCATCCTCCGCGAGATCCTCGACCTGTTCGAGACCGAGGCCGCGGCGGGGCGTTCGGTCATCGAGGTCACCGGGACTGACCTGGCTGCCTTCTGCGACGCACGGCTGCCCGAGCAGCACGACGCCTACCGCGCCAAGCTCCGCGCCAACCTCAACGAGGTCGCCCAGAAGCTCGCATGAGCCCGG
Organism: Nocardioides sp. NPDC006303; assembly: GCF_040613175.1. Taxonomy (NCBI): domain Bacteria; kingdom Bacillati; phylum Actinomycetota; class Actinomycetes; order Propionibacteriales; family Nocardioidaceae; genus Nocardioides; species Nocardioides sp. NPDC006303. The sequence continues at coordinate 122,175 of NZ_JBEXRR010000004.1, read as the reverse complement.
CGATGCTCCCCCACGTCCCCTGTCGCGAGCCGAGAAGGCAGCTCGCGGCAGGGGATACGTACTTCGCGGGTCGAAATGTCGGGATAAGACTGTGGTTCGCCTCTTCCGCATGGTCCACTGTGACGCACGTCTCTTCGGGCCGTCCGTGGTGGCGGCCCCGCATGCTGGAGGAACACAGTGAACGACTCGGCCCTACTCTCGGTCGGCCTCCCCATCGCCTTGGCCATCATCATGTTCGGCCTGGGCCTGAGCCTGACCCCGGGAGACTTCCGTCGGGTCGTACGCACCCCGCGAGCCGTCTTCGTCGCGCTCACGCTCCAGATCGTGGTTCTGCCGATGATCGCGTTCGGACTCGTCGTGGCCGCGGACGTGGATCCGCTGATCGCTGTGGGGGTCATGCTGCTGGCCGCGTCGCCGGGCGGGACGACGGCGAACCTGTTCAGCCACCTGTTCCACGGCGACGTCGCGCTCAACGTGACGCTGACGGCGGTCAACTCGGTGCTCGCGGCGGTCTCGATCCCGTTGATCACCAACGCCGCGATCAGCTACTTCGACGCCGGCGACACCCTGGGGCTGCAGTTCGGCAAGGTCCTCCAGGTCATCGCGATCGTGCTGGTTCCGGTCGGCATCGGGATGCTGGTGCGGAGCCGGTCAGCGACGTTCGCCGCACGCGCGGATCGTCCGGTGCGGATCTTCTCGATCGTCGTGCTTGTCATGGTCTCCGTCGGCGCGATCCTCGGGGAGCGGGAGAACATCGCCGACTACCTCCGCGAGATCGGCGTGGTCGTGACGCTGTTCTGCTGCGCGAGCCTCTGCCTCGGCTACCTCGGCGCTCGGGTGTTCAAGCTCGGCCAGGCGCAGGCGATCGCCACCTCGATGGAGGTCGGGATCCACAACACCACCGTGGCCCTCACCATCGCGCTCAGCGTGCTCGACAACACCACCGTCGCGATCCCGGCCGCGGTCTACAGCATCGTGATGTACGTCCTCGCCACCGCCTTCGGCTTCCTCATCACCCGTTCGCGAGTGGCGCGGCCCGCCGCGCCGCACGACGTCACCACCTGACCCGCGCATCGCATCCTCGGCATCGCCTCGACGCGGGAACGAGTACCAGGCTCCGACCGCGCCGAGGGCGAGCAGGAACAGGCAGACCAGCGTGAAGGCCGCGTTGACCGCATCGACGCCGTCGGCCGGGACCTTGGCGGCGAGCACCGCCTCACCGAGCCCGGGCGGCAGGATCACGGCGAGGAGCGTGAGGGCGACGGCGAGGCTGAGCACGTTGCCGGTGTTCTGCAGCATCAGCCGCGTCGCGTTGACGACGCCCAGCGCGTCCTCGGGTGCGCGCTCCAGGAGGACCGTGGCGTTGGTGCCGATGAACAGGCCCGTCGCCAGGCCGACGATCGCGAGCGTCCCCATCACCATCCAGGTCAGCTCGAGATGGATCGCGAGCGCCACCAGGGCGACGCCGCACGTGCCCACCACCGATCCGCGGAACATGATCTGATGCGGCGTCCAGCGGCGAGAGAGCCAACCGAGGGTCAGTGAGGCGCTGATCATCCCGACCGGCATCGGGAGCAGCATCATCCCCGCCGTCCCCGGGGCGACGCCGACGACGCTCTGGAAGTAGAGGCTGGCCAGCACGATCAGCGGAAACCTTCCGGCACCCGTGAAGAAGCCGGCAAGGAAGAGCTTCCCGACGCGGCGCATGACGGTGATGTCGAGCACCGGCGCCGACGCCCGCCGTTCGACGAAAAGCAGGACCGGGACCAGGACGACCGATCCGAGGACGCATCCGATGACCAGGGGATGCAGCCACCCGAGGTCGGTCAGCGACGTGATCCCGAGGGTCAGCATGACCACGCCGACCATGATCACCAGGTTGCCGGGGAGGTCGAGACCGCCGGCGCGCTTGACCACCACAGGGCGCGGCAGCAGCACATGTCCCGCAACCAGCGCGATCAGGCAGACCGGCACGTTGAACCAGAACACCCACTGCCAGCCGACGTGGTCGACGATCAGCCCGCCGACCGTCGGCCCGACCAGGTTGGCGGTGGGGAACGAGGCGGCGTACAGGCCCATAGCGCCTCCCAGGGAGGAGCGCGGAAAGGCTTGATGGATGAGGGTGGCGCCGTTGCCGATGAGCACCGCGCCGCCGATGGCGGCGACCACCCGGAGCCCGATGAGCACCTCGACGTTCGGAGCGAAGCCGGCCAGCAGGCTCGCGAGCGAGAAGAGGACCAGCCCGCCCAGGTAGAGGCTCCGCTGTCCCCAGACGTCACTGAGGCGGCCGAAGAGGAGCAGGCAGGCGGTGTTGGCGACCATGTAGGAGAGCAGGAGCCAGCTTCCCTCCGCCGAGCTCACCTCGAACTCCCGGCTCAGCGTCGGCAGCGCGACGTTGAGAGAGCTCGCATTGAGCGCCATCACCGCGCTGACCAGGCAGACCACGATCAAGGTGGAACGCGCAGCACCCGTCACTTCGGTGGGTTCGGACTCGCTCATTCCACCTCCTGCGCCGTCCGAGACGGCGCCACCTGCGTCGTACGCCACGGCACGACCCTGCGCCGGACGAGGTGTCGCGAGAAGAAAGTCCGATATCCGGATTGTGACCCTTGACACACTCGTTTGGCGACCCAATGATGAATCTCATCCTAGAGCGGGATTCTAGATTGAGCCACCAACATCGGCGACCGACAGCCGGTCGCGGACACGAACGGGAGGGTCCGATATGAGAGCACCAACTGGGTCCGCGAATGAGCCGCTTCTGCGCATCGAGGACCTCCACGTGGAGTTTCGGACCGGGGGCGGCACGGTCGAGGCGCTCAACGCCGTCGACCTCTGGATCGATGCGGGCGAGACCGTCGCCGTCGTCGGTGAGTCCGGCTCCGGCAAGAGCGTCACGGCGCTCGCCGTGCTCGGCCTGCTGGGCAACGGGCGGGTCAGCGGCGGCCGGATCACCTGGGACGGCAGGGACATCACCGGAGCCGACAACCGCGACATGCGCGCCGTGCGGGGCAAGGACATCTCGGTGATCTTCCAGGACCCGATGACCTCTCTCGATCCCCTCTTCACGATCGGGCACCAGCTCGTCGAGGCCTACCGGATCCACCACGACGTCTCGAAGCGGAGGGCCCGCGAGCGCGCGGTCGAGCTGCTGGACCTCGTCGGCATCCCCGAGCCCGAGACCAAGTTCAAGGCGTACCCCCACCAGCTCTCGGGCGGTCAGCGGCAGCGGGTCATGATCGCCGGTGCGCTGGCCTGCGACCCGCGCCTGCTCATCGCCGACGAGCCGACCACCGCCCTCGACGTCACCGTCGAGGCCCAGGTCCTGGCGCTGATCCGCGACCTCCAGGACCGGACCGGGGTCGGGCTGATGCTGATCACCCACGACATGGGTGTGGTCGCCGAGATGGCCGACCGGGTGGTCGTCTTCTACGCCGGGCAGGTCGTCGAGACCGGCACCGCCGACGAGATCCTCGACCGACCACAGCACCCCTACACCCAGGCGCTGCTCGATGCGATCCCGCGGCGCGACACCCCGCGCGATGAGGAGATGCCGGCGATCCCGGGCGCCGTGCCTGCCCTCAACGAGATGCCCAGCGGCTGCCGCTTCGTCACCCGCTGCTCCGAGGCCGGCCCCGAGTGCGACGCGCCCCAGCCGCTGCGCGATGTCGCCGGCCGACAGGTCCGCTGCTGGCGTCCGGACGAGGAGCGCGGTGCCCTCGCGCCGATGGCGGAGGTGGCCCGATGATCGTCCCCGGCGCCGCTCCCCTCGTCGAAGCACACGATCTCGTCAAGCACTTCGGCGACGGCAAGGGCCTGTTCACCCCGAACCGCCCACCCGTACGCGCCGTCGACGGCGTCTCCCTGACCATCAAGCGCGGCGAGACCCTCGGCCTGGTCGGTGAGTCGGGCTCCGGCAAGTCGACGCTCGGGCGGTTGATCCTCCGGCTGATCGAGCCGACCAGCGGCTCGGTCACCTTCGACGGTCAAGACATCGCCACGCTCTCGAAGAGCAGGCTCACGCAGCTCCGCAAGCGGATGCAGCTCGTCTTCCAGGACCCGTTCAGCTCGTTCAATCCCCGGATGACCATCGCGCAGGTGCTGACCGAGCCGATGGTGGTCCACGGCATGGGCGACAGGGCGGGCCGGATCAAACGCGCCAAGGAGCTGCTCGACCTGGTCGGTCTCCCCTCGTTCGCGCTCGAGCGCTACCCCCACCAGTTCTCGGGCGGCCAGGCGCAGCGCATCGGGATCGCCCGGGCCCTCGCCACCGACCCCGACCTCATCGTCTGCGACGAGGCGGTCAGCGCACTCGACGTCTCCGTCCAGGCGCAGGTGCTCAACCTGCTCAAGGAGGTCCAGCGCGAGCTCGGGCTCTCCTATCTCTTCATCGCGCACGACCTCAACGTGGTGCGCTACATCTCCGACCGCGTCTGCGTGATGTACCTCGGCAAGCTCGCCGAGGTGGCCCACGCCGACGACATCAGCGAGCGGCCGAGACATCCCTACTCACAGGCACTGATGGCGTCGATCCCCTCCCCCGATGCCCATCACCAGCTGCGTACGCCGCTCGCCGGCGAGATCCCCAGCCCGCGTCGGCCACCGTCGGGCTGCCGGTTCCACCCACGCTGCAGCCAGAGCGTCGACGGCTGCGACCGAGACGAGCCGGAGCTGCTGACCATCGGCAGCTCGAGCGACGCCCGCAGCGTCGCCTGCCACCTCTTCGACCCCACTTCCGCGAGGTGATCGCATGCTTCTCTACGCCGGACGACGCCTGACCTACGGCCTGCTCGTGCTCGCCCTGGTCGCCACTCTGGTCTTCCTCATCATCCGACTGATCCCCGGCGACGCCGTCCGGCTCCAGCTGGCCGACGCGCCCGGTGTCACCCAGGCCCAGATCGACCAGCGCACCGCCGAGCTCGGCCTGGACGAGCCGATCCTGACCCAGTTCGGCCACTTCGTGGGCGGGCTGGTCCAAGGCGATCTGGGCGACTCGTTCGACGACGAGCGGCCCGTCACGACCAAGATCCTCGAGCGCCTTCCCGCCACCCTCGAGCTCGGTCTGCTGGCCATCCTCTTCGGGATCCTTCTCGGGGTGCCGTTCGGCATGCTCTCGGCGATCCGCCATCACAGCGTCGTCGACAACGTCATGCGCTTCCTGGCGGTCATCGGCATGTCGCTGCCGAACTTCTGGCTGGCGCTCCTCCTGATCACCTTCCTGGCCCTGTGGTTCGGCTGGTCCCCACCACTGGTGTACGCCTCCCCCACCGAGGATCTCGGCCAGAACCTCATCCACATGGCGCTCCCGGCGATCGCCCTGGGCGCCGCGACCATGGCGAGCATCGCCCGGATGCTGCGCTCCTCGCTGCTGGAGGTGCTCGGCTCGAACTTCATCCGGACCATCCGCTCCCGCGGCGCGTCCGAGCGCGTCGTCGTCCTCAAGCACGCCGGCCGCAGCTCGCTGATCCCGGTCTTCACCGTGCTCGGTCTGCAGGTCGGTCACATCCTGGGCGGCACCGTCATCCTCGAACGGATCTTCGCCATCCCGGGGATGGGATCGCTGATCTTCGAGGCGGTCGGGCAGCGCGACTACCCGGTCATCCTCGGCTGCGTCATCTTCTACGGCGCCATCTTCATCCTCGTCAACGTCGTGGTCGACCTGCTCTACGCGGTCATCGACCCGCGGATCCGTTACGAAGGAGCCTCCGCATGAGCATCGCCATCTCCGGAACCGCGCGCGCAGCCCGCCGACCACGATCCCGCAGCGGTCTGGTCCGGTTCACCAGGGAGCAACCCCTCGGCGCCATCGCGCTCTTCCTGATCACGCTCTTCGTCGTGGTCGCCGTGCTGGCACCCTGGATCGCCCCGTACGACCCGCTCGCCCAGGACCGGGTCAACATCCTGACCGCTCCGGGGGTCGGCGGCCATCTCGCCGGCACCGACGAGCTCGGCCGGGACGTCTTGAGCCGGTCGCTCTACGGGGCCCGGACCTCCCTGCTGATCGCGGTCGCCACGCTCGCTCTCGGCGGCGCGATCGGCCTGGTCGTCGGTGTCGTGTCGGGCTACTTCGGTGGCACCTGGATCGACTCCGTGCTCCAGCGCATCATGGACGCACTGATGGCGATCCCCTCGATCGTGCTGCTGCTGTTCGTGGCCGCCCTGCTCGGGCCGAGCGTACGCAACACCGTGATCGCCCTCAGCCTGCTGGTGATCCCGTCGATCAACCGCGTCGCCCGCGGCGAGATGCTCCGCATCCGCGAGGAGCCGTACGTCGAGGCCGCCCGCTCGGTCGGCTGCGGCACCCCGCGGATCCTGCTCCGCTATGGGCTGCCCAACCTGATGGCCCCGCTCTTCGTGATGGGCTCGCTGCTCTTCGCGGTCATCCTCATCGCCGAGTCCGCGCTCAGCTTCCTGGGCATCGGCACCCCGCCACCGACACCCTCGTGGGGCCGGATGCTGAGCGAGGGCCGCAGCCAGCTCGAGATCGCCCCGTGGATGACCGTCGTCCCCGGCCTGATCCTCTCCGTGTCCGTCCTGGCGTTCAACCTGCTCGGCGACGCCATGCGCGACTTCCTCGACCCCAAACAGCGCCGCTAGCCCCATCCCACCCAAGGAGTCCGTGATGTCCCACCCCATGCTTCGCCTCACGAGATCACAGGTCCGGACCGCCGGAGCGGTCGCGGCCGCTGCCTGCCTCGCCCTGACCGCCGCCTGCGGCACGGGCGGAACCGCCGCCGGGAAAGGCAAGATCGTCGAGGACGCCGGGCCGCCCCAGGACGGCGGCATCCTGCACACCGCGGCCACCGCCGACGCGCCTTCGCTGGACATCCAGAAGGAGGCGTCCTACATGACCCATGTCGCGGTCGGAACGGTCTACAGCCGGCTGGTCGCACCGAAGACCGGCAAGGACGTCGAGTACGGCTCGAGCGAGCTCGAGGGCGACCTGGCCGAGAAGTGGTCGAAATCGGAGGACCTGAAGACCTGGACCTTCAACCTCCGTCAGGGCGTCAAGTTCCACGACAAGCCGCCGGTCAACGGGCGCGAGTTCACCTCGGCCGACGTCAAGTGCACGGTCGACCGGATCAAGTCCCTGCCCGGCCACCAGCTCGGTCTGGTCGCCGGCGTCACCAAGTTGGAGACCCCCGACCCGTACACCGTGGTCTTCACGCTCGGGTCGGCGAACACCGCCTTCGACCAGACGATGGCCAACCCGTTCATGGCGATCCTCCCCTGCGAGGGCACCAAGGGCGAGTTCAACCTGGCCGAGGAGGCGATCGGTACCGGCCCGTTCGTGCTGAAGAGCTGGAAGCGCGACCAGGAGCGGGTGATGGAGAAGAACCCCGACTACTTCATCGAGGGCCTCCCCCACCTCGACGGAATCCAGACCACCGTGCTCCCCGACGCCCAGGCGCAGATCGCCGCGCTGCGCAGCGGCAAGCTCGACATGATCTCCTCGCTCTCCACCGAGAAACGCCAGGTCGACCAGCTCCTCAGCCAGATCGACGGGCTGCAGCTGCGTACGGAGAAGGGGATCACCCAGACCCGGGTCTTCATGAACGCCCAGGAGGGGCCGTTCAGCAAGGTCGAGGTCCGCCGCGCGGTCGCGCACGCGATCGACAAGGAGGGGATGATCAAGGCCCTCCGCTCGGGCGGGTCGCTCACCGGTCCCATCTCGCCGACCCTCTTCGGGGCACTGCCCCAGGACGAGGTCGACGGGCTGCTGGAGTACGACCCCGAGAAGGCCAAGAAGCTCCTGGCCGACGCCGGCTACCCCAACGGCTTCTCGGCCGAGCTGGTCGCCACCGACGGCTACGGCGAGACCATCCTGCGCGAGGCCCAGTGGGTCCAGGAGGACCTCTCCAAGATCGGCATCAAGCTGACCATCGACCAGCAGGACTACGCCACCTACGTCAGCTCGACCTGGCCGGAGACCAAGTACGACATCATGTACGGCCTGCAGACCCCGATGCTGACGGCGGACGAGTACCTCACCTCGGAGTACACCAGCACCGGCACGCGCAACTGGTCGAAGGTCGACGACCCGGAGCTCGACGAGATGGTCGCCGCCCAGCGCGTCATCACCGACGAGGCGCAGCGGGAGAAGGCGCTGCAGGACATCGAGCGCTACATCATGGAGAACGTCTCCACCCCGCTGCCGCTCTACGCCTACGACACCCAGACGCTCTACTCGGGCAAGGTCCACGACTACCACCCGCACCCGGACTACAGCTCCCGCGAGCTCCAGAACGTCTGGATGGAGCAGGAGTGAGCAGCGGCCCTCCCGTCCAGAACGAGTACCGTCGGGACGACTCCTGCCGCATCGACGCGATCTGGGACGTCGGCGGGGCACCGCCGCGACCCGAGGAGCCGGTGGAGGTCACCGATGGCGTCCACCTGCTGCTCGCGCCGAACGCCAACCACTGGACGTACGAGGGCACCAACACCTGGATCGTCGTCGGGGAAGGTCGGGCGGTGGTCATCGACCCCGGTCCGACCGACCCCGACCACCTGGACCGGATCGACGAGGTGGTGCGCGGGGCCGGCGCCCGCGTCGAGACGATCCTCCTCAGCCACCATCACGGCGACCACTCCCAAGCCGCCCATGCGGTGGCCGAGCGATGGCAGGCGCCGATCAGGCCACGGATCCAGCACGGGATCATCCCGGACGGGACCCGGATCGACCTGGGCCGGCGCACCGAGATCCGCACTCTCACCACTCCCGGGCACACCTCCGACGGGGTGAGCTTCTCGCTCGGCGACCGCCGCGTGATGCTCACCGGGGACACCGTGCTGGCCCGGTTCAACCCCTACATCTCGCACCCCGACGGCACCATCGCGGACATGCTCGGCTCGATGGCCCGGATAGCCGGCCTGGTCGACGACGACTGGACCCTCCTGCCGGGACACGGGCCGGCGGTACGCGAGCCCACGACGTACCTGCGGGCGCGGATCGCCGACAGGCAGCGCCGGATCGACCAGGTCGCCGGCCTGCTGGCCGACGGCGTCGCCCGCGATCAGGTGACCGACCACGTCTACGCCAAGGTCGACGACCAGCGTCGTCCGGCCGCCCGGGCCTCGGTCGAGGCCATCCTCCACTACCTCGACACTCGCGCCCTCGGGAAGCGGGAGAAAGGCAGCACCGTATGAGTACGACCAACCCCGAGGTCTCTCCGGAGGCGCGGTTCGCGCCACGGGCGACCCCGGAGACCCAGCCCTACTGGGACGCCACCGCGGCCGGCAGGCTCGACCTGCCGAGGTGCCGCCCCTGCGACCAGGTCTTCTTCTACCCACGCTCCTCGTGCCCGCGGTGCGGCTCCACCGACCTCGAGTGGGTCACCTGCTCCGGCAAGGGGCGGCTGCACACGTACGTCGTCTCCCACCGTCCCGCGCCAGGCTTCCCGGTGCCGACCGTGATCGCCGTGGTCGAGCTCGACGAGGGCCCGCGGATGATGACCAACCTGGTCGAGGCCGACCCGGACGCGCTCGAGCTCGACATGCCGGTGGAGGTGCGCTTCGAGCAGCGCACCGGCGTCGCCGTGCCCGTCTTCGCCCCGGTGAAGGAGAACGCCCGATGAGCCGCGACGTCGTCATCATGGGTGCCGCCGAGACCGACATCGGCAAGCTGCCCACCACCTCGACCCTCGAGCTGCACGTCGAGGGCGCCCGCCGGGCCCTCGCGGACGCGAACCTGACCAAGGACCAGGTCGACGGCATCGCCTCGGTCTCGATCCCCGGCCCGATCCAGGTCGCCCACAGCCTGGGGATCACCCCGACCTATGTCGACGGCACCGGCGTCGGCGGCTCCTCGTTCCTCTTCCACGTACGTCACGCGACGGCGGCGATCAAGGCGGGCTACGCCGACGTGGTGCTGGTGACTCACGGCGAGTCCGGCCGGTCCCGGGTGGGCGCGCCGATGCACCCGCGCGCCAACGACTCGGTGATGGCGCAGTTCGAGATGCCGTACGGGATCACCGGTCCGCCGACCAGCTTCACCGTGCCTGCCCGACGGTTCCTGCACGAGACCGACAACACTCTCGAGCAGCTCGCCGAGGTCGCGGTCGCCCAGCGGCGCTGGGCCTCCCGCAACCCTCGGGCCATGTTCCGGGAGGAGGTCAGCGTCGACGACGTCCTCGGCGCCAAGATGATCGCCGACCCGTTCACCCTGCTGATGTGCTGCCTGGTGACCGACGGCGGTGGCGCGCTGGTCGTCGCCTCCCGCGAGTTCGCCGAGGCGCACGGGAGCGACAAGCCGCTGGTCCACATCCTCGGCACCGGCGAGGCGGCCACCACACCGCTGATCTCGCAGATGGAGGACATGACCCGCTGCAAGCAGTTCACGCTGTCCAGCCAGGCGGCGTTCAAGGAGTCGGGCACCTCCCCCTCCGACATCGATCACCTGATGATCTACGACGCCTTCGCGCACGTCCCGCTCTACGGCTTGGAGGACATGGGCTTCGTCGGCCGCGGGGAGTCGGGTGCGTTCGTCGCCGACGGGCACACCTCCCCCGGCGGACGCCTGCCGATGAACACCAACGGCGGCGGCCTGTCCTACACCCACACCGGCATGTACGGGATGTTCGCGATCCAGGAGTCCGTACGCCAGCTGCGCGGCGAGGCCGCCGCGCAGGTCGACGGGGTCGGCACCAGCCTGGTGCTCGGCAACGGCGGCATGTTCATGAGCGCGGCGACCCTGATCCTCGCCAACCAGCGCTGACCCCACCACCCGAAGGAGCAGACCCATGGCAAGCACCGACCGACAGGTCGTCATCATCACCGGCGCCGGCCGCGGCCTCGGCCGCGCGCACGCCCTCGAGTTCGCCCGCCGCGGCGCGGCGGTCGTGGTCAACGACCTCGGCGCCGGCCTCGACGGCACCGGCAAGGCCGACGACCCCGCGCAGCAGGTCGTCGAGGAGGTACGCGCACTCGGCGGCGAAGCGATCGCCAACGGCAGCGACATCAGCGATCCCGAGGGCGCCGAGAAGCTGTTGCAGGACGCCCTCAACGAGTGGGGCCGGGTCGACGTACTGGTCAACAACGCCGGGATCCTGCGCGACCGGATGCTGGTCAACATGTCCATCGACGAGTGGGACGCCGTCATCAAGGTCCACCTGCGCGGCACCTTCGCGCCGATGAGCGTGGCCGCCCAGCACTGGCGCGAGCTCTCCAAGCAGGGCGAGGACGTGGATGCCCGGATCATCAACACCACCTCCTCCTCCGGGATCTACGGCAACCCGGGGCAGATCAACTACGGCGCCGCCAAGGCCGGCATCGCGGCGATGACCGTGATCGCCGCCCAGGAGCTGCGCCGATACGGCATCACCGTCAACGCGATCGCCCCGGCAGCGCTGACCCGGATGACCGAGAACCTCAACCCCAACCGGCCCCAGGTGGCCGAGGGTGAGTGGAACCCGGGCGCACCGGAGAACGTCTCCCCCGTGGTCGCCTGGCTGGCCTCGCCGTCCGCGCGCGAGGTGACCGGTCGCGTCTTCAACGTACGCGGCGGGCACGTGAGCGTGGCCGAGGGCTGGGTCGCCGGCCCCACCGACGAGAAGGACGGCCCGTGGACCGTCGAGGAGCTCGAAGTGGTGCTGCCCAGCATGATCGCGGAGGCACGGGCGAACTCGCTCACCAGTGGAAGGACCCCGCAGGCATGAGTCTGGACCAGTCCGTCATCGGCGTGCGCTCCGAGCCGGAGGAGCGGTCCTGGAGCAGTGCCGACACGCTGCTGTACGCCCTCGGTGTCGGCGCCGGCCACGACGACCCGCTGACCGACCTGCGCTACACCAGCGAGCACGGCGACGATGCGTGCCCCGAGCAGAAGGTGCTGCCAACGTTCGGCGTGATGGTCACCTGGGGCGCCAGGCGCGGCGGGAGAAGGATGGGCGACTTCAACCCGGCCATGCTGGTCCACGCCGAACAGGAGGTCGTCCTGCACCGGCCGCTGGCCGCGGAGGGGACCGTCTCGCTGACGTCCCAGGTGACCGGCATGTACGACAAGGGCTCGGGAGCCTTGGTCGCGAGCGAGGCCGAGGCGGTCGACCCGGCGACGGGCGAACCCGTCGTGACCACGCGCAGCTCCGTGTTCATCCGGGGCGAGGGCGGGTTCGGCGGCGACCCCGGGCCCAGGGTCGCCTCTCCGATCCCCGACCGCGATCCCGACGAGCTGGTGACGATGCCGACCTGGCCCGGCCAGGCCCTGCTCTACCGGCTCAGCGGCGACCACAACCCGCTGCACTCGGACCCGCGCTTCGCCGCGCGGGGCGGCTTCGAGCGCCCGATCCTGCACGGGCTGTGCACCTACGGGGTCACCGGCCGCGCGCTGATCGGCACGATGGCCGGAGGCGACGGGGACGCGATGGCCTCGATGGCCGGCCGGTTCTCCTCACCGGTCCTTCCCGGCGAGACCCTGCAGGTCGCGATGTGGCGGGTCGATGAGGTGACGACCGCCTTCCAGACCAGGAAGGAGGACGGCACCGTGGTCATCGACCGCGGGCTGGCCACATGGCGCTGACCGTCGAACGCACTCTGGGAGCTACTCGGCCGCCTGAGCCGCGGGCTCGGCGACCTCCCCGACGAAGAGCCGCTGGGCCAACGCGATCGCGTGCCGAGACACCCGCCGTGCCTGGCGCTTGGTCTCGCACGCGGCCGTCATCCGGGCCGCCTCACCGATGAGCGCGGTCAGGATCGCGCCGAGCAGCTGGTTCTCGTCGCTGACACCGAGGCCGAGCACCTGCAGGTTGCGGCGGATCCACTCGATGTTGCGACGGCGGCGCATCATCTCGAACCCCGGCGGGCCGTCGCCGGCGTAGAAGACGGGCAGCAGCTCGCGGTCCTCCCATACCGCGTCGAGGTAGGCCAGGGCACCCGCCTCGAACTGGTCGAGCGGCGCCTCGACGCCGCTCTTGCGCGCCTTCGCGACGCTGGCGGCCGCAGCCGCGGCCAGCCGGTCGACGTACTCCTCCCACAGGGCGAGGTAGAGCTGCTCCTTGCCACCGAAGTGGTGGTAGACGCTCCCGACGCTGGAGCCGGCACGGGCGACGACGTCGGAGACGCTGGCCACTGCGTAGCCCTTCTCCGCGAAGACCTCGCGCGACGCGTCCAGGAGCTGACGGCGCGTCTCCTCGGTCTTCGCCCAGCGACGCCCTCCCGGGCGCTGCGATTCGACCTCTAGGGCCATCGTTCACTCCTCGTCGTGGTGCCGGGATCTTCTCACAATATGCGCAATTCCTCTTGACGACGAACCGCTACTGCGTGACGCTTCTCATAGTTCATTCTAGAAAACCATTCTAGAAACTCACTCTAACCGAAGGAGCGGGCAATGATCGACTTCGCGCTGGGAGAAGAGCATCGAGCAGTCAAGGAGGCCGTGCGCCAGTTCGTCACCAAGGAGGTGATGCCACTGGAGGACCAGGTCCTCCTCAACGAGCGCAACGGCCGTCCTGCGCTCGAGCCGGGACAGCTCAAGGACCTGCAGGCCAAGGCCCGCAAGTACGGCTACTGGGGCATCAACACCCCGGAGGAGTACGGCGGCATGGCCGCGGGGGCCGTGATGTCGGCGATCATCGCCGGTGAGGCCGGCCGCACCTTCGTGCCGTTCCGCTTCGGCGGCAGCGCCGACAACATCCTCTACGCCGGCACCGAGGCGCAGAAGCAGGAGTACCTCATCCCGACCATCGAGGGTGAGCGCCGCAGCTGCTTCGCGATCACCGAGCCCGGCGCCGGCTCCGACGCCCGCAGCATCCGGTCCAGGGCGGTCCGGGACGGCGACGACTGGGTGATCAACGGCGAGAAGGTCTTCATCACCAACGGCAACGAGGCCGACTTCGTGATGGTCTTCGCCGTCACGGACCCGGAGAAGGGCGCCGACGGCGGCGTCACCTGCTTCCTGGTCGACCGGGCGATGGGCTGGGAGTCCACGCCCATCCCGACCATGGGCGAGTGGGGTCCGGCGGCGCTGAGCTTCCAGGACGTGCGCGTCCCGAACGACCACATCCTCGGCGAGGAGGGCAAGGGCTTCGAGCTGGCGATGCAGTGGATCGGCAACGGTCGCTTCATGATCCCGGCCGGGGCCATCGGCGCCGCGGAGCGGATGCTCGAGATGGCGATCGAGCACGCCAACAACCGGCACTCGATGGGCCAGGCGATCGCCAACTACCAGTTCATCCAGGGCCACATCGCCGACAGCGCCGTCGAGCTGGAGGCCGCCCGCTGGCTGACCCTGCACGCCGCGTGGCAGGTCGAGAACAAGATGGACGCCCGGCACACCTCCTCGATCGCGAAGCTGTACGGCACCAACATGGCCAACCGCGTCGTCGACCGCGTCCTCCAGATCCACGGCGGGATGGGCTACACCAAGGAGCTCCCTCTGGAGCGCTGGTACCGCGAGCTGCGCCTGCTGCGCATCTTCGAGGGCACGGACGAGATCCAGCGCCGTACGATCGCCCGAAATCTCCTCAAGGGCAACGTCAAGGTGGGAGCGTCGTTGGCATGAGCACCGTCGACGCCGACCGACTGCAGGAGTTCTTCCGCCCGAAGTCGGTCGCCCTGGTGGGGGCGACCGACAAGTCGGGCTGGTCACTGAGCACTTACAACAACCTTCTCCAGCACGGCTTCTCCGGTGACGTGCACCTGGTGAACCCCAAGACGCCTGTCGTCCACGGTGTCGAGACCCACCGCAGCCTCTCCGCCATCCCGGGACCGGTCGACCTCGTCTACGTCATGACGCCGATCGAGGTCGTGCCGCTGGTCCTCGAGGAGGGTGCGGCCCGTGGCATCCGGAACTACGTCATCCTCACCGCCGGCTACGGCGAGGTCGGTGAGGAGGGCGTGGTCCGCGAGCAGGAGGTCGCCGACATCGCCCGCAGGCACGACCTGACCGTCCTCGGCCCGAACGGCAACGGGTTCATCAACGCGGCCGACTCGATCACTCCGTACGGACTGCCGATCCCGCCGCCGCTCCTGGGTGGTTCGGTGGGGGTCGTGCTGCAGAGCGGTGCGCTGGCCAGCAACGTGCTGGCCTTCGCCCAGGCCCGCAACATCGGGATCTCCCTCCTGGTCTCGATGGGCAACGAGACCGCGATGTCGGTGACCGACGTGATGAACGCGCTGGTCGACTCACCGCAGACGAAGGTGATCGCGCTCTTCCTGGAGAGCATCCGGCACCCGGAGGAGTTCGCCGAGATCGCCCGGCGGGCGCTGGCGGCGGGCAAGCCGATCGTGGCTCTCAAGATCGGCCGCAGCGCCAAGGCATCCCGGACCGCACAGGCCCACACGGGTGCGTTGGTGGGTGACGACAAGACCGTCGACGCCGCCTTCCGTCAGCTCGGCGTGATCCGCGTGGGCTCGTTGGAGGACCTGATGGTCACCGCCGGCATGCTCGCCGAGACCGGCCCGCTCCCGGGCAACCGGATCGGCGTCGTCACCCCCTCGGGCGGCGCCTCCGAGATCATCTCCGACCGTGCCGAGGACGAAGGACTCGAGCTCCCGGAGTTCGCCGAGGCGACCACAACAGCGCTACGCGAGGTGCTGCCGCCCTTCGCCACGCCGAACAACCCGCTCGACGTCACCGGGTACGTGCTGCTCGACCGGCAGCTCATGTCGAAGGCGCTCGGCGTCGTCGCCGCCGATCCCGGTGTCGACGTCATCATGCTGCTGCAGGACATGCCCCGGACGACACCCGACTTCGACCTCGCGGTGGAGACCTACCGGCACACGGCAGGGGTGATCCGGTCCTCGCCGAAACCGGTCGTGATCGTGGGCAACGTCCTGATCGACGTGAGCGAGACCGGGCGGGCCCTTCGGGAGGCGGCCGGCTACCCGCAGATCGCGGGTGGCATCGAGCACGGGATGACGGCGCTGGGCCACGCGGTCCGCTGGTCGCAGACCTACCGGCGCCATCAGTCCGGCGCGGATGCGC
Source organism: Nocardioides sp. NPDC006303 (assembly GCF_040613175.1). NCBI lineage: Bacteria > Bacillati > Actinomycetota > Actinomycetes > Propionibacteriales > Nocardioidaceae > Nocardioides > Nocardioides sp. NPDC006303. Next base: position 106,259 of record NZ_JBEXRR010000004.1, on the reverse strand, counting down.
CGGTCGCGGTCGAGGTGACCATGACGGACGGGCTGCCACCACGTGCCGGGACGTGGACCGAGCGTCATGCGTCCGGGTTCCTGGCGGCCAACGGCGTCCCGATGGTGCCGTCCCGGGTGGCCACCTCCCCCGACGAGGCCGCGCACCACGCCGAGGAGGTCGGTTTCCCCGTGGTGCTGAAGGCGGCCGCCGACGATCTGGAGCACAAGAGCGACCTCGGTGGCGTAGAGCTCGGCCTGAACGACGCGGAGTCCGTACGCACCGCGGCTGCGCGGATCGCCGGCTCCCTCGCGCAGGCGGGCCACGACGGCACCACGACCGTCGTCCAGCCGATGCGATCGGGTGGCACGGAGCTGCTCGTCGGTGTCGTCCGCGACCCGTCGTGGGGTCTCACGCTGGCGGTCGCGATGGGCGGCGTCTGGGTCGAGATCCTCGGCGACTCCCAGCTCCGCCTGCTGCCGGTCTCGGAGGCCGAGGCTCAGCAGGCGGTCGAGTCGCTGCGCAGTGCCGCCGTCCTCCGGGGCGCCCGAGGCCAGGCTCCGGCCGACCTGGACGCGCTCGCCGGCGTGGTGGCCAGGATCGGCGCGATCGCCGTCGCTCTCGGCGACGACCTCGAGTCGCTCGAGGTCAACCCGCTGCTGGTCTCCGGGGACCGGATCGAGGCGCTCGACGCGCTGATCACCTGGCGGAGCTGAGCCGCTCACGAGGCCCGGGGCGCGAACAGCGCCTCGGGCCGGAGTGGCCTCGCGACGACCGGTCCCGGCGTCGGCTAGATTGCCGGTCACCGCAAGCCCGAGAAGGAGCTCAGATGACCGCACCACTGGCACGTACGGCACAGATGATGGCGCTCGCGTTCATGACCATGGTCGTGGGGCTGGGGGTCATCGTCGCGCTCAGCATCCCCGATGCCGACCTGCAGCTGCCCTCGGCGTACGTCATCGGCGGGCAGGTCGCGGCCGGCGTGGTCATGGCCGTGCTGTGCTCGGCGATCGGCTTCCGCGCCGCGCCGATCACGCCCGGGACCCCTCCGGAGAAGGCGACCAGCGAGGGCCTGCAGAAGCACCAGACGTCGATGATCCTGCGGCTCGTCCTCGGCGAGGCCGTCGCACTCGTCTCTCTCGCCCTGGCCTTCGTCCTCACCGAGGGGCAGCTGATGACGTACCTCATCGGTGGTGCCATCTCGCTGGTCCTGATGGCCTACTTCGCCTACCCGTCGGCCCGCAACATCCGCAAGGTGGAGGCCAGCCTCGACAGCGCTGGTGTGCCGTCGAGGCTGGCAGAGGCGTTCGGCGTGGGTGATGGTCCGTCCAGCACCCACAAGGTGCTCTAGACCGTCAGGTCGATTCCCTCGGCGGCAAGCGCCTCGCGGTAGGCCTCGACGTTGCGCATCTTCACGCTCTCATAGCCCCGCACCATGTCCGGGAGCTCCGCGAGACGGACGGCCCTGGCGTAGGACTCCTCGGTGAGGTCGGCGGCGAGGCCGGTGACCAGCGCGGAGTAGTGCGCGAGCAGGGCGCGCTCGGTGCGGCGTACGTGGAAGCGACCGAAGGGGTCGAAGACCGTGCCGCGGAGGAACTTCAGCGTCGCCAGCAGGCGCAGGATGAAGTGGGAGCGCGGGCCGAAGGACATCTTGCCGCCCTTCAGGAACGCGCCGAAGATCGGCGGGGAGAGCTTGAAGCTGATCTTGCCCTGGACCTCGGCACGGACACCGTCCAAGGCGGCCGGAGCGGTGAGGAGCCGGGCGACCTCGTACTCGTCCTTGTAGGCGGTGAGCTTGAACAGGTAGCGGGCGACGGCCTCGGAGAAGCGGGTGTCCGCGGTCACCGCTCGCTCGGCGTTCCAGATCCGGTCGACGGTCTCGACGTAGTCCCGGGCGGTTGCCTGGTTCTGGAAGGCGACGAGCTTCGGGGCGCGGACCCCGGCGAGGCGGCGCACCTCGCCGTCGAACGTCGCGGCGTCCAGAGCCGGCACGGCGATCTCCTCGACCGAAGCGGTCGCGGTGCCGGTGACCTTGGCGAACTCCTCCGGCGCGGCGACCGAGGCGCGGCCCCAGCGGAAGGCGGCGACGTTGGCGCTGACCGCGACCCCGTTGATGCCGATGGCCTCCTCGATCGCCTCGGCGGGGATCGGCAGGGCGCCGGTCTGGTAGGCGGCGCCGACCAGCAGGAAGTTGGCCGCGGCGGTGTTGCCGAAGAGCGTCTCCGCCGCCGCCAGCGCGTCGAAGGCACGCAGCGAGGACGTCGCGCTGTTCACGCGGGTGAGCAGCTCGTCGTCGGCCGGGTAGGCGATGTCCTTGTCGTAGACCATCGGCCCGGTCGGCGTCTTGCTGGTAGACACGACCGCGCGGGTGCGCGCCGGGTCGCCGTAGGCGAGGTTCTTGCCCTCGGCCAGGGTGAGCAGGTCGAAGCCGAGCAGCGCGTCGGCCGACCCGGGGGTGACCCGGTTGGAGGGGTCGATCGCGCCCGGGCCGAACCGCAGGTGCGCCGTCACCGGACCCGCCTTCTGGCTCATCCCGACCTGGTCGAGCGACTCCACGCCGAAGCCGGCGCGCAGCGCGGCGGTCGCGAGCACCTGGTTGACCGTGACGATGCCGGTGCCGCCGATGCCGGCCATGAAGACGCCGTACGTCCGCTCCAGCTCGCCGTAGCCCGGGTCGGCCACCGTCGGCGGCTCGGGGGTCGACTTCTTCGCCTTCTTGACCGTCGGGTCGGTCTCGACGGCCATGAAGGAGGGGCACTCCCCCTCGACGCAGGTGTAGTCGGTGTTGCAGGAGGTCTGGTCGATGCGGGTCTTGCGGCCCAGCTCGGTCTCGACCGGCTGCACGGAGAGGCAGTTGGACTTCACGCCGCAGTCGCCGCAGCCCTCGCACACGGCCTCGTTGATCACGATCCGGGTGTTGCGGGCCTCGATCGTGCCGCGCTTGCGCTGACGTCGCGCGTCGGCGGCACAGTGCTGGTCGTAGATCAGGACGGTCACGCCCTCGACCTCACGCAGCTCCCGCTGGGCGTCGTCGAGGCGGTCGCGGTGCCACAGCCGTACGCCTGCGGGGAAGTGGGCGCGGCGGTAGCGCTTCGGCTCGTCGGCGACGACGATGATCGCCTTGACGCCCTCGTTCATCAGCTTGTGGGTCAGCTGCGCCATCGCGACCTCGCCCTGCCGCTTCTGGGCACCGGTCATCGCGACGACGTCGTTGTGGAGCAGCTTGTAGGTGATGTTGACCCCGGCCGCGACGCACGCCTGGATGGCCAGCTGCGCGGAGTGGAAGAAGGTGCCGTCACCGACGTTCTGGAACGTGTGGCCGGCGTGGCTGTAGGGCGCCTGTCCGATCCACTGCGAGCCCTCGCCGCCCATCTGGGTGATGCCGACGACCGCGCTGTCCTCACGCTGGGAGGCGGTCACCAGGGTGTGGCAGCCGATGCCGCCGCCGCCCAGCGAACCGTCAGGCAGCGCGGTGGAGCGGTTGTGCGGGCAGCCGCTGCAGAAGTAGGGGGTGCGCGAGGTCGAGAGCAGCGGCAGGTCGATCCGGGCGGGCCCGGCGGCCTTCAGCTGGGCGTGGCCCTTCAGCGCACGACGCAGCGGCGCGAGCAGGCGGCCGGCGGTCAGCTCGCCGTCGAGCGGGACCAGCGGGACACCGTTGCGGTCCTTCTTGCCGATGATGACGGGAGCGGAGGGAGCGCCGTAGAGGATCTCGCGGATGCCCTGCTCGATGAAGGAGGTCTTGTCCTCGACGACGACGATCTCCTCGAGCCCGTCGGCGAACTCCGAGACGATCGTCGGCTCGACCGGCCACATCATGCCCAGGCGCAGCACTCGGATCCCGGCGGCGACCAGGGCGTCGTGGTCGAGGCCGAGGTCCTTCAGGCCCTGGCGCATCGAGTCGTAGCACGAGCCGGAGGCGACGATGCCGACCTTGGCGTTCGGTGCCTTGACCTCGATCCGGTTGAGGCGGTTCTCGGCGGCGTACGCCTTCACGACGTTCATCCGGGGGCCGTAGAGCTTCGCTTCGGCGCCGACGATCCGGTCGGGGAAGAGCTCGATCTTGGTCGGCTCGTAGGAGTAGGGGACGCCCTCCCACTCGGTCTTCGGGGTGACCGGATCGAGTACGCCGATCTCCGGGTTGACCACCCAGGCGCCGTCCGCGACGTCGGCGACGATCTTGAGCGCGACGACGCAGCCGGAGGCGCGCGAAAGGGCGATGCCCTCCATGCCGTACTCGACGATCTCGGAGGCGTTGCGCGGGAACAGCACCGGGATGCCAAGCGAGGCCAGGGTGCGCTCGCTGACCGCGGGCACCGTGGACGACTTCGCGGCCGGGTCGTCGCCGACCAGCATCAGCATGCCGCCGGTCGGGTGGGCGCCGTACATGTTGGCGTGACGCATCGCGTCGAGCGCGCGGTCGACGCCGGGACCCTTGCCGTACCAGACCCCGGTCACGCCGTCGTAGCGCTCGGTGTCGAGGGTGACGGCAGACTGCGAACCCCACACCGCGGTGGCGGCGAGCTCCTCGTTGAGGCCAGGGACCACGGTGATGTCGGCGTCGGCCATCTCCTTCGGCAGGCCCAGCAGCAGCTGGTCGAGACCGCCGAGCGGGCTGCCCGGGTAGCCGGAGATGAAGGTGCCGGTCCGCAGGCCGCGGCGCTGGTCAAGGGCCCGCTGCTCGACGAGCATCCGCGCGATCGCCTGGATCCCGGTGAGCAACACCGGGCCGGCTCCGACTCGATAGCGGTCTGCCAGGTCGTAGGCCTCGAACGAGGTCCCGGGCTCGAACACTGCGGTCATAGGGGTGACTCCTCAATCTGCCGGGCGGCGCTGGTGGTCCGTCTGGAGCGTTTGCCGGGACTGCCGGGGTGGGGCTGTCCCGAAGGAACCACCCGCAGGGTGTGCGGGTGGCCTGAGTCACATCATCGTTGATGGAACGGGCGTGATGCCAATCACCAGGCGACGCTGAGGTACTGCGTCTCCAGGTACTCCTCCAGCCCGGCCCGCGCGCCCTCGCGCCCGATGCCGCTCTGCTTCACCCCGCCGAACGGCGCCGACGGGTCGGAGACGAGGCCGCGGTTGACCCCGACCATCCCGGCGTCGATCCGCTCGGCGACGTGCAGCGCCTCGCCCATCTCGCCGAAGACGTACGCCGCCAGGCCGAACTCGGTGTCGTTGACGGAGGCCAGCAGCTCCTCGGTGTCGTTCCAGACCACGATCGGTGCCACCGGCCCGAAGATCTCCTCGCGCAGCAGCGGCGAGTCGGCCGGTACGCCGGTCAGAACCGTGGGCGGGTAGAAGTAGCCCTCCGAGGCGGGGACCTCGGCGCGGTGGGCGATCTCGGCGCCGGCGGCCACGGCGGCGTCGACGAGGCCGGTGACGGTGGCGTACGCCTTCGCGGAGATGAGCGGGCCGATGTCGCTGCCCTGCTCGGCGGGCCCGACCCGGAGCGCCTCCACGGCCGCACCGAGGCGGGCGGTGAACTCCTCGGCGACGTCGGCGTGGACGTAGAGCCGGTTTGCCGCGGTGCAGGCCTGTCCCCCGTTGCGGAACTTGGCGACCATCGCGCCCTCGACCGCTGCTTCGACGTCCGCCGAGGCGGTCACCACGAACGGCGCGTTGCCGCCGAGCTCCATCGAGGTGTTCACGACCCGGTCGGCGGCCTGGCGGAGCAGGATGCGGCCGACGCCGGTCGAGCCGGTGAAGGAGATCTTGCGGACCCGTGCGTCGGCGAGCCAGGTGCTGACGATGCCGGCGGCGTCCAAGCCGGGCACCACGTTGACGACGCCGTCCGGCACGCCGGCCTCGGCGATCAGCCGGGCGACCGCGAGGGCCGTCAGCGGCGTCTCGGCCGCTGGCTTGAGCACGACCGTGCAGCCGGCCGCGAGGGCCGGCGCGATCTTGCGGGTGGCCATCGCGGCCGGGAAGTTCCACGGCGTCACGAGGGCGGCCACGCCCACCGGCTTGTGGGTGACGATGGTGCGTGTGCCGCCGGCCGGCGAGGAACCGAAGTCGCCGTGGGGACGCACGGCCTCCTCGGCGTACCAGCGGAAGAACTCGGCGGCGTACACGACCTCGCCGCGGGCGTCGGCGAGGGACTTGCCGTTCTCGAGCGCGATCAGGGCGGCGAGCTCGTCGGCGTCGCGCAGCATCAGGTCACGTACGCGGCTGAGCAGGTCGCTGCGGGTTCGCGGCGGGAGCGCCGACCACGCGGGCAGCGCCTCGGCTGCCGCGTCGACGGCCGCGGTCGCGTCCTCGCTGGATCCGTCGGCGACGTCGGCGACGAGATCACGGGTGGCGGGGTTCTCGACCGCGAAGACGCCGGCTGTGCCCGGACGCCACCGGCCGCCGACGAGGACGCCGCTGCCGGGCTCGAGGGCGTCGAGGTAGCTCGTCTCGGTGCTCGTGGTCACTTGGTCTCCTCCAGTGCGGTCGTGAGTACGTCCAGGGCTTCGTCGAGCAGCTCGTCGGAGATGCTCAGCGGGGGCAGGAAGCGGATGACGTTGCCCCAGGTGCCACAGGTCAGGGTGATGACACCCTGGCTGTGAGCGTAGGCCGCGACGGCCTTGGCCACCGCACCGTCCGGGTTGCCGGTGGCCGGGTCCACGAACTCGGCCGCGATCATCGCGCCCCGGCCGCGTACGTCGCCGATGCGCGGGTCGCTCGCCTGCAGGTCACGGAGCCGACCGAGGAGACGCTCCTCGATCGCGCGGGCCCGGGTGAGCAGGTCGTCGGCCTCGATGGTCTCGATCACGGCGAGCGCGGCGGCGCAGGCGAGCGGGTTGCCGCCGTAGGTGCCGCCCAGGCCGCCCGGGTGGACGGCGTCCATGACGTCGGCTCGGCCGGTCACCGCGGAGAGCGGCAGGCCGCCGGCGATGCCCTTGGCGCTGACCACCAGGTCCGGGACGACGTCGTCGTGCTCGACGGCGAACCAGGTGCCGGTTCGGCCGAAGCCGGACTGCACCTCGTCGGCCACGAAGATCACGTCGTTCGCCCGGCACCACTCCGCCAGCGCGGAGAGGAAGCCCGGTGCCGGGACGATGAAGCCGCCCTCGCCCTGCACCGGCTCGATCACGACGGCGGCGAGGTTCTCGGCACCGACCTGCGTCTCGATCAGGGAGGTCGCCCGGGCCGCCGCCAGCTTGCCGTCGATCTCGGCGGCGTCGCGGAACGGGTAGGACATCGGCGCCCGGTAGACCTCACCCGCGAACGGCCCGAAGCCGTGCTTGTAGGGCATGTTCTTCGCGGTCATCGCCATGGTGAGGTTGGTGCGCCCGTGGTAGGCGTGGTCGAAGACGACGACCGCGTCCTTGCCGGTGAACGAGCGGGCGATCTTGACCGCGTTCTCGACGGCCTCGGACCCGGAGTTGAACAGGGCGGTGCGCTTCTCGTGGTCACCGGGGGTGAGCCGGGCGAGCTGCTCGGCGACGGCCACGTAGCCCTCGTAGGGCGTGACCATGAAGCAGGTGTGGGTGAAGGCCGCCACCTGGTCGGCGACCGCCTCGACCACCTTGGCGGCGCTGGAGCCGACGGTGGTCACGGCGATGCCGGAGCCGAGGTCGATGAAGCGGTTGCCGTCGACGTCCTCGACGATCCCGCCGGCCGCGCGGGCGGCGAAGACGGGCATGGTCGTGGCCACACCCTGGCTCACGGCCGCCACCTTGCGGGCCATGAGCTCCTGGGAGCGCGGGCCGGGAAGCGGCGTACGCAGGAGACGGGACTGTTCGAGGGTCGAGGACTCGGTCATGGGTTCAGCATGATCCTCCACGACACATGTCGTCCAAGACCTTTTGACTACTACAATCATGTCTCGTGAGCATGGATCTGCGGCTGTTGCGCTACTTCGTCGCCACCGCCGACGCGGGCTCCGCGACCCGGGCCGCCGAGGTGCTGCACGTGACCCAGCCGGTGCTGTCGCGGCAGCTGCGCCAGCTCGAGGCGAACCTGGGCGTGCCGCTGTTCGCAAGGGAAGGCCGACGGCTGCGCCTGACCCGGACGGCCGAGGACCTCCTCCCCCGTGCCCGCGACCTGCTCGCGCACGCCGACGACCTCGAGCGCGCCGTCGAGGTGCTCGCCTCCGGCCGGCTCGACGAGCTCCATCTCGCGGTGCCCTCCACGACACTGACCGACGTGCTCGCGCCGTTCCTGGCGACGCTCGGGCCCGACGACCCGGTGGCGATGGTCCGCGAGCTCGATCCGCGCGGCGCGGCCGCGGCCGTCCGCGCCGGTGCCGACCTGGCGATCGTCACCCGGCCCCCGGCCAGGTCCCTGGCCTCGCGAGCGCTCGCCGTGCTGCCGGTGTGGGCCTATGTCCGGCCCGACGATCCGTGGGCGGAGCGGGGGTCCGTGGACGTACGCGATCTGGTGGCGCGGCCGCTCGTGCTCCTCACCGAGGATCTGCGGCCACGGCCGCTCCTGGACGCAGCGGTCGAGGACGCCGCCGTGGGCTACGGCGACGTCCTCGAGGTGACCAACGCCCAGGTCGCGCAGGCCCTCGCGGCCTCGGGCCGCGGGATCGCGGTCGTCTCCGACGACCCGCGCTTCGGCCTGGTGCCCCTGCACATCGAGGCACCGGCCGGGAGGGTCCGGATCAGGCTGTACGCCGCCTGGGACCCGCAGCACCACGCCGCCGAGGCCCTCGCGGCCCTGGCCGAGCGGCTCTCGGCGTTCTGCGTCGAGCGCTACGGTGCCGAGGTCGCCGTCCGCTGAGCCGACATCGACGTCAGGGCGGCCAGGATCCGCTCGGTGACCTCGTCGACCGGGCCGAGGCCGTCGACCCTCGCGAGCAGGTCGCGCTCGGCGTAGCTGTCGGCGAGCGGGCCGGTCTCGGCGGCGTACACCTCCAGCCGGCGGCGGATGACCGACTCGGTGTCGTCGGCGCGGCCCTGCTCCTCGGACCGGGCCAGGAGCCGGCTCACCAGCTCGTCGGGGTCCGCCTCGAGCAGCACCACAGCGTCGAGCCCGACGCCGGAGAGCTCGAGGAGCGAATCGAGCTCGACGACCTGCTGCGGGGTGCGCGGATAGCCGTCGAGGAGGAACCCGTCGGCGCAGTCACGCTCGGCGAGGCGGTCGGCGACCATGGCGTTGGTGATCTCGTCCGGGACGTACTCCCCCGCGTCCATGTACGTCTGTGCCGCCACGCCCAGCGTCGTCTGCTGGGCGACGTTCGTCCGGAAGATGTCGCCGGTCGAGATCGCCGGCACTGCGAACCGCTCGGCGATGACGGCGGCCTGGGTGCCCTTGCCGGCACCGGGCGGACCCATGAGGAGGAGGCGCATACGAAGGGTGGACCTTTCTCGAGGGTGGCGCGCTCACCCCCACGATGAGCGCGCCAGGTCGGAGGCTAGGCGTCGCTTCGCTGCGATCACGTTGCATCCGGTCAGACCTCTGCCAGACCTCTGGGTCAGCGGCCGCCGATCCGGCGAGCGATCTCCTCGCCCACACGTACGGCGCCGTCGACGTGCTGGAAGCCGTGGCCGGCGACGTCGCTGCTGCCGAACTCGATCGGCCCGAGCGGTTCGCGCAGCACCGCGCCCCAGCGGGTCAGCCCACCCAGGTCGAAGCTCGTCCCGTACGCACCGCCGGTGAGCTCCTGGTGCTGCCAGTCGCTCTCGACGAAGGTGAGCGGCTCGAGCGCCGCCTCCCCGAAGTACGCCGCCAGCGACTCGAGCACCTGATGCCGCCGCTCGGCGTCGGAGAGCCTGCCGACCGCGTCCGCGCGCTCGTCGGAGACGAAGCCGACCAGCGTCCCGCGCTGCTCGCCCTCGGGGGTGTTGTCGTAGACCTCGTGGACCAGCTGCCAGGGTGCGAAGCCGGTGCCGCTGAGCCCGTCGGCACGCCAGAACGGCGTCTCGTACTGCGCCTGCACCTTGATGACCAGCCCGAACGACTGGTGCTCGCGGGCGATCCGGTGCTCGGCTGGAAGCTCGGGACTGAACCGGATCCGCTTGACCAGGGTCGGCGGCACGGCGAGGACCAGCCGGCGCGCGGCATGGATCTCGGTGCCGACGTGGACGACGGTGCCGTCCTCGTCCCACTCCACCAGCGTGACGTCCTGCCCGAGGCGGACCGGGTCCCCCAGCCGCTCGGCCAGCGTCAACGGCACTCGCTGCAGGCCTCCGACGACCCGGCGATCGAGGATCACGTCGGCGTCGACGAGGTTGCTGAACGACCCCGCGCTCGCGGCCATCTGCACGGCCTGGAGCACGGAGAACGAGTGGGCGGGCTTCGTCAGCATCGCGGGCCCGATGTAGAGGGCGACGTTGTCGACGGCGACCGGGTCGTCGCACTGCTGCTCGAGCCAGGCACGGAACGAGACGCTGTCGAGGTGGTCGGCGTCGTCGAGCTCCCACGGCCGGGCCGGGTCCATCGCGGCGGCCAGCCCGTCGAGCGTCTTGGTCAGCTGCGCGATGGCGGCCGAGGTGGCCTCGCCGACCGGCAGGTCGTCGCCGAAACGGTGCGCCACCCCCGCCTTGTCGACGTAGAGCGACTCACCCTCGCGGAAACGCGGGTAGGTCGGTAGGCCGAGCTCGTCGAGGATCCCGATCAGGGCGTCCTGGTCCGGCGAGACCCACTGGCCGCCGATCTCGAAGTCTGCCTCTTCCCCGGGCGCACCGTGCGCCTCCGTACGCAGCCGGCCGCCGACGCGGTCGCGCGCCTCCAGGACGAGCACGTCCTGTCCTGCCTGGGCCAGTCGCCAGGCCGCGGTCAGGCCGGTGACACCGGCGCCGACCACGATCACGTCGTGGGTGGTCATGTCAGTTCTCCTGTTTGTCGGTGGGCCGCTGGTCAGGGCGCTGGGCGAGCAGCGGAAGGCTCGGGTCCCAGCGGGTGCCGTCGGCCTCGTCGCGCTTGCGGCGGGCGATGCCCGAGAGCGCCTCGAGGACGACCCGGTTGGCGAGGAACGAGGTGATGTCGGCGTGGTCGTAGGGCGGGGAGACCTCGACGACGTCGATGCCGACGACCGGCAGCTCGTAGGCGATCCGGCGGACCGAGTCGAGCAACTGGCGGGCGGTCAGGCCGCCCGGCTCCGGCGTGCCGGTGCCGGGGGCATGCCCGGGGTCGCAGACGTCGATGTCGACCGAGAGGAAGACCCCGTCGCACTCGTCGGTGGCGATCGTGAACGCCTCGGTCAGGCACTCCTCCAGGCCGCGGTGCACGATCTCGGTCATCTCGTAGGAGCGCATGCCCTGCTCGGCCATCCAGTCCAGCGTCTCGGGCTCGGGCCAGTAGCCGCGCAGCCCCATCTGCAGGAACCGGTCGCCGCGCAGGGCTCCGGACTCGATGAGCCGGCGCATCGGCTGGCCGTGCCCGATCAGCGAGCCGAACTCGATGTCGCCGGTGTCGGCATGGGCGTCGAAGTGGATCATCGAGACGCGTCCCTGGCCGAGGTGCTGGGCGACGCCGGCGGCGTCGGGCCAGGCGATGGTGTGGTCTCCGCCCAGCACCAGCGGGATGGCGCCGTTGCTCGTCACGGCGTGCACGGCCTCCTGCAGATCGCGCACAGACCGCTCGGCGTCGCCGGAGTACATCTCCACATCACCCGCGTCCAGCACACGTAGGTCCCGCAGCGCGTCGACGCGCATCGCGAGCGAGGGCCGCGACCCGTCGTGGGGCAGGTAGCAGGTCTGCCGGATGAACTGCGGGCCGAACCGGGTGCCCGACCGGTGCGACGTACCTCCGTCGAAGGGGGCACCGAGGATGACCACATCGGCACCCTCGTACGTCGCGGGGTCGGCCCAGTCACACCGGTCGACACCCAGGAAGGTGATGTCGGGGCCGAACTGGGTTCCGTAGCGAGCCATGGCGTTCTTCTCTCTCGTTCGATTCTCGTGATGGGTGGATGTCTCTAATCCTCGGTCGGGTCGACGACCAGGAACCGCTCGCCGGGACGACGGGCGAGGTAGACGTAGTAGTAGGCGAGGGCGGCGACCACGACACCGGCCGTGATCAGGATGTCCATCCGCGCGGAGCCGGCCAGCGCGTAGCCGATCGCGCCGATGACGACCAGCGGCGGCAGCGGCCACAGGGGCATCCGCCAGCCCTGGGCAGCGGGCCCCTGGCGACGGGCGCGGAGCGCCGCGATCGCCACGACGACGTACATCGTGGAGATGACCACCGAGGTCACACCGAGCAGCGCCTCGATCTCGACGGCGCCGGCGAGGATCGCGCCGGGGATGCCGATGACGAGGGTGGCCAGCCACGGGGTGGAGTAGCGCGGGTGCAGCTTGGTGAGGACCCCGTTGACCGGTGCCGGCCAGGAGCGGTCGCGGGCGGAGGCGTAGACGACCCGGGCGTTCTGCAGCACCATCACGATGACGGCGTTGAGGATCGCGACGGCGATGGCGACGTTCACGGCGACCGCGACCCGCTCTCCGCCCCAGGCGGCGACCCACTGGGAGAAGTTGCCGGAGGCGAGGTCGCTGAGGTCGTCGACCGCGAGGACCGTGGTGACGGTCGGGATGAGGATGACCAGGCCACCCAGGCCGAGCGTCCAGAAGATGACGCGGGCGACGTTGCGACGCGGGTCGACGATCTCCTCGGAGAGGTAGACCGTGGTGCCGAAGCCGCTGACCAGGAACGTACTCACGGCGAGACCGGAGATGAGGATCGCCAGGGTGAAGGGCTCCAGGCCGTTCTCACCGATGACGTGCGGCGAGACCAGCTCGCCGGGGCCGCGCTGGACGTGGCCGAGCCCGAGTACGACGACGACGGCGGCGGCGATCATCTCGAGGGCGAGGAAGGTGCCGGTGACGATGGCATTGGCCTTGATGTTGAGGATCGCCGTGGCGGTCGAGAGGAGCATCACGATCGCACCGGTCGCGGCCCGCGGCAGCTCCACCAGGTCGGCCAGGTAGTCGGCCGTGCCGAGGGCGAAGATCGGCGGGATCAGCCAGAGCAGGACGCCCGCCAGGGAGAACGTCAGCCAGCCCATCGACTTGCCGAGGGTCTGGGTGACCATCGCGTACTCACCGCCGGAGCTGGCGGTGCGGGTGCCGAGCTCGGCGTAGCACGCGGCGATCGCGATCGAGACCGCGAAGCCGGCGACGACGGCCAGCACCGCGCCGCTTCCCTGGGTCGCGAACAGCTCCGGCACGATGATGAACAGGCTCGAGGCCGGCGTGATGCACGACAGCACCAGCAGGACCGCGGCGCCGGGTCCGAGCACCCGGGCGAGCCGCCGCCGTTCGTGCGCCGGCTTCACCCCGTCCGGGCTCACCTGCATGGATTCGATCATCGCGGGTCTCCTTGTGATGAGGGTACAGCGGGTTTTGAACGCTGTACAAAACTTTGAACGGCATTCAAAGTGACCCAGATCACCGCTAGAGTCAAGGGGTGGGACCGAAGATTTCACCCCGCGAGCACAAGGAGACACTGTCGAGGTGACGCGCACACGCTCCAACAGACGCCTGGAACGACCGCGCGAGCAGGTGCTCGCGACCACCCTGGAGATGGTGGCCGAGCAGGGGCTCGCCAAGGTGACGATGGCCTCGCTCGCCGCCAGGCTCGGCACCAGCGGCGGCCACCTCCTCTACTACTTCGGCACCCGCAACGGCCTGCTCCTCGAGACCCTGCGATGGAGCGAGAACGAGTACGCAGCACAGCGGGCGCCCATCCTGGAGAAGGCCGAGAAGGACGGCTCCGGAGGAGTCGACGCGCTGGTGTCCTTCACCGACGTCTACCTCGCCCTCGACGAGCGTGACCCGCGCTGGCTCCTCTGGCTCGAGCTGTGGGCACGGGCGCCGTACGACTCCGAGCTCGCCGCCGCGCAGCGCGCGATGGACGACGAGTGGCACGCCGACCTGGTCCGGCTCTTCGCCGCGGCGCTCCCCGAGGTGCCCGACCGTGAAGCCGTCTCCGAGCGGCTGCGGGCGATGTGGGACGGCTTCAGCATCGGCATCGTCACCGGCGGTGGCACGACCCTGCGCGAGCACGCCCTCGCCCACACCCGCGCCGCCGTCACCGGGCACGAGGGGTAGCGGGCATGCCGATCGCGTCCTGGTTCCCCGAGGCCCAGCTGGGCATCTTCGTCCACTGGGGCATCTACAGCGTCGACGGCGTCGCCGAGTCCTGGTCGTTCTACGACGGCCGGGTCCCCTACGCCGACTACATGGCCCAGCTCGACGGCTTCACCGCCTCCAAGTTCGACGCCGACGCGTGGGCCGAGCTCTTCGAGCGGGCGGGGGCGACGTACGCCGTGCTCACCGCCAAGCACCACGACGGGGTCGCGCTCTACGACACCGACGCCAACGACCTCTCGGTGGTCAGCAGGACGCCGGCGGGCCGCGACCTCGTCGCCGAGTTCGTCGAGGCCGTACGCCGCCGAGGTCTGAAGGTAGGCCTCTACTTCTCCCACCTCGACTGGTCCCACCCCGACTACGCGACGGTGCGGCCGGACGTCCAGCATCCCGTGGTCCAGGACAACCCGTACGCCGTACCGCGGCCGGGCGACGAGGAGCCCGAGCGCTGGGAGCGCTACCTGGAGTTCCACCGCGCCCAGATCCGGGAGGTGGTGACCCGCTACCAACCGGATCTGCTCTGGTTCGACGGCGAGTGGGAGCGCGACGAGCGGCAGTGGCGGATGCGGGAGCTGCGTACGGAGCTGCGCGAGCTCGCGCCCGAGATGGTCGTCAACGGCCGGATGCACGGCCACGGCGACTACGTGACCCCGGAACAGGGCGTTCCGATCGAGCCGCCCGACGGTCCGTGGGAGCTCTGCTTGACCATCAACGACTCCTGGGGCTGGCAGCCGCACGACGACAACCACAAGTCACCGCGCCAGCTCGTACGCACCTTCGTGGAGACCATCGGCGGTGGCGGCAACCTGCTGCTCGACGTCGGCCCGCGCGAGGACGGCACCATCACGCCCGAGCAGACCGAGCGCCTCGAGGCGCTCGGCGACTGGGTCTCCCGCCACTCCCCCGCCGTCCACGGCATCCGTCGCGGTCTTCCCCACGGTCACTTTTACGGCCCGACCGCCGCCTCGGCCGACGGCCGGACCCTGTACCTCTACGTCCTCGACCGGCCCAACGACTACGTCGTGGTCCGCGGCCTGCGCAACCAGGTCCTCAAGGCGTACGTCCTCGGGAACGGCACCGAGCTCGACCATCAGCGCATCGGCGGGCTCCACGATGTCCCCGGCTGGGAGTACGTCTTCACCACCGACGACGCCCTCGACCCGCTGTGCACCGTGATCGCCCTCGAGCTCGACGGCGAGGCCTCGGTCCACCGCGAGCACGAGGCCCACTAGTCAGCAGCTCACCCGACCGACGGGCATATCCAGGTCGCCGACGACTGCGGGGATGAGCCCCGCCGGCATGGGTTTCGAGGCTGGCGGCCGTCCGCCGGTTCCGCTGTCGTCGGCGTCCTTCGATACCGAGCGGGGCGTTGCGTGGCTCATGCGTCCATCGCGTAGGAGCGCTCGATCAAGTCGGTCATCGCATGTTGGAGGTCGCGGCGCTTCGTATCGCTCCAGCCTCTGGTCAGCTCAGCGAACACTTCCTCCTGCCAGCGATGTGCATGGTCCAGCATCGATCGGCCCGCAGGCGCGAGTGACGCTTCGCGTCGTCGGCCATCGGCCGCGGGCGCTGCCATAAGGAGATACCCAGCTGCAGTGGCGCTCTTGATCAACCGTGACGCGCCGCTCTGGTCGATCCCGATCTCATGCGCGATCGCGTTCACCGTTGCCGAGGTCTCGCGCGAGTTGAGCGCATGGACGGCCTCGCAAACGAGCACGAGCCGCCCCTGCTCACCGCCCGCGTCTGCTGCGATAGATCGGCGCGACCAGTGTCTGACGAAGTGGAACAGGACCTGTCCCGGACCGAGGTCGATCATTCGGTTGCCGCCATCTCACGGCAGATGTAGGCCAGCTCGAGCGCGGCCTTGAGGTCCGGCAGCCTGAGAGTTGCCGTGACCTTCCCGCCGGAGGCACGGAAAACCGTCGCTACCCGGGTGGGCGTCGTGCTCTTTGGCCAGGTCGCGTCCTCCTCGACCACCATCAGTCGCTCGCCGACAGGGTGCCAAGACCGAGGGATCAGCTTGATCCCAGAGCGCTCGACCCACTCGGCGAACTGCGCAGGCGTGATCGGACCCGCTCCCTTCGGTCCGAGCACGACGACCGGATCACCGACCGCGCCTGCCGACCGCTGCAGGTCGCCGGCGTTGACGCTGTCATGCCACTCGTTGACCGCTTCTTCAAGGTTGGGTTCCATGATCAGAAGTCTATGCGATTCGCATACATCTACGATCTCGGCTCATGTGCGTCGGGTGAAGCGGATATCGCCGCTGGGTAGGCGTTCGTGGAGGTAGGCGGTGTCGTGGGCGCGGTGGTGGTGATGGCTGCAGAGCAGGGCGGCGTTGTCGAGGTCGGTGGCACCGCCTTGGGCCCATTCGATCCAGTGGTGGGCCTCGGCCCAGGTGCCGGGGATGTCGCAGCCCTCGGCCTCACAGGTCGCCGAACGGAGCAGCAGCGCTCGGCGTTGGGCGGCGGTGAAGAAACGTTCCTTGCGACCGAGATCGAGGACCTCGGATTCGCCGCCGAGGACGGCCGGGATGATGTTGGCGGTGCAGGCCAGGCGGCGTGCCTCGGCCGCGGTGATCGGATTCCCGCCAACGATGTCGCCGATGCCGGCTTCCTTGCGGAGCTGGTCGATGTCGATGGTCACGATCACCGTGGTGGCATCCCCGCCGTGGATCGGCAGGCGCTGTGGGTCGAGGGTCTCCAGCATGTGGCAGAACGCACGGCCCAGGCGCCGGTCATAGGGCAGGTACTCGCCGGTCTCGGCGCGGGTGCCGTCGTCGCGGCGGGGTGAGGCGAAGGCCTCCAGGTTGGTGGCCAGCCGGTCCGCGGCCGCATCCGGCACCACAGCCGAGATCCGGGTGGTGCCGTCCCCGAGCCGGCGCATCGCCAGGCGGGTCTTCTTGCGGGCGTGGGCCTCCTCGGCAGCGAGGCGTTTGGCTTCTTCGGCCTCGGCGATCTCAGGCGCGATCAGATCCAAGATCCGGCGGCCCAGGCGACGGAGCTGGGTGGGATCGAGCCGGGTCGCGTAGGCGACCAGGGCCTCTTCGGCCTTGGTCTTGATCTCGGGGTCGAGGTCGGCGGGGAACTCGTCGAGGGCGTCGACGATGACCTGTGCCTGGGCTGGGTTGCAGTCGCCGGCGCGCATCGCCGCGGCGATCAGCCCGTAGGTCCGGTCCAGGGCCTCGGCGAGGCGGAGGTCGGCGCGCAGGGTCTCTGGGCGCTGGTGGGTGTGGTGATGGAGCCAGGCCGCGACATCGCGCGCGGCACTCTCAGCGGCGACGTCGTCAGCTGTGGCGAGCACGCGGAGTTCGAGCTCAGCCAGTTGCGCCTTCGCCCGCGCGATCTCGAGCAGGGTGGCGGCCTTCTGGTCGGTGGCCATGAACGAGGGGTTCGCCTCAGCAACCGCATCGAGGGCGTCGGTGATCGCGACCACGGCACCGAGCACGGGGTGTTGTGGCTGTTGCAGCGTGGTCATCACGGTCACCTCCCGACGTACGAACTCTCCACACCCGCGCACGCGGATGTGTTCTGGTTCGCTGGTCTCGGAGGCCCGGCAGTACGGGCTATTACTTACCCTCGCAGCTCAGCGTTCACGCCCCTGGTTCCCCTGGATTACCCGTCATCCGTTGTGTCTCGGATGGATAGGGCACGCCTCTTTCGAGGTGGTCGGCCTTCACGTTTACGCCTGCGCCGAGCCTACCACACAAGGCAAAACAAGCGAACCCACTCAGGGACAGATATCCCCACCAAAAGCCAGACCGCTGCTGGAAGCCCGCAAGACAGCCAAATGGCACCCGCCCAGGCACCCTGCTTCTAAATCTCCCAACCCAATCCCGGTATTGGCCCCGCCCACGCTGGAACTCAGACACAAGGCACCAGCACCAGAAACCGCGGCCATGCCGCTAGTCCTCTAGGACGTACCGCAGATACCGAGAAGGGTCCGAGAGGAACCGCCGAGTCAGGTTGACCGGTTCGGCGTCGTCGTAGGAGACCTGCTCGATACGCCCGCCCTCGTCGAACTGCAGGATCTTCGCTCCGGGCAACGAGAGCAGGACCGGGGAGTGGGTGGCGATGATGAACTGGGATCTCTCGTCGGCGAGCTCGATGATGCGCGCGACCAGCGCCAGGCAGCCCTTGACCGAGAGCGCGGCCTCGGGTTCGTCCAGGATGTAGAGCCCGCCGGGCCCGAACCGGTTCATCGCCAAGTCGAGGAACGACTCCCCGTGGGAGCGCTCGTGCAGCGAGACCCCGCCGTAGGCGTCCGAGGTGTCCAGGTCGAGACGCTCGATCTCGGTGGCGACGTTGTAGAACGACTCCGCGCGCAGGAAGTAGCCGGTGCGCGGCCGCTTGAGCCCCCGCTGGATCATGATGTAGTCGGCGAGGGACGACTCGGTCGCGCGGGTGGCGAACCGGAACGAGATGGAGCCGCCCTCGGCGTTGAACCCGGACGCGACCGCGATCGCCTCGATGATCGTGGACTTCCCGGTGCCGTTGTCGCCGACGAGGAACGTGACCCGCTCGTCGAAGTCGATCCCGTCGCCGCCGGCCAGCTCGCGGACCACCGGCAGGGTGAACGGGTATCGGCCGGTGTCATGACTGGGATCAAGGGTGACGCGGGCGATGTAGCGCTCGTCGAACCGCACGCCCTCAACCCGCCTCGGGGTCGATGGGCGGTCTCCTCGCGCCGGTCGGATCCAGCCGATCGAGGATGGTCCCGGCGATCTCGGCCAGCTGGCCCACCTGCTCGGGACTCAGCGAGTCGAAGACGTACTCGCGCACCGCGTCCACATGACCGGGTGCGGAGGCGACCATCTTCTCGTGGCCCGCTTCGGTGAGACGTACGTTGGTCGCGCGGCGGTCACCCGGGCAGGTGTGGCGCTCGATGAGGCCGCGGTCGACCAGGCGCTTGACGACGTTGGAGAGCCGCGGCAGCGTCGAGTTGGTGTAGCCGGCCAGCTCGGTCATCCGCAGGGTCCGGTCGGGCACCTCGGAGAGCATGGCCAGCACGCCGTAGTCGAAGTGGGTCAGGCCGGCATCGCGTCGCAGCTGGGAGTCGAGAGCCCCCGGGAGCAGCTCGAGCACGGCGATGAGGCGTACCCATGCCACCCGCTCCGCCGGCGACAGCCAGTTGCCCTCCACGCCAGGGAGTGTGCCGCAGAAAGTTGCCCGGAACAAACAACGGTCACCTAGAGTTAGTTCAAGCAACAACTATTGGGTCGAATCGCAGGAGACCACCATGACCACCGCACCCGAGAGCACGACCGCCGCCGCGGACGCCCGCCTCCCGCAGACGCATCCGTTCGCCCAGCACCTGCGGACGGTCCAGGCGCGCGAGGCGACCGACCCGCATCGCGTCTGGACGCCGGCCGACGGGCCCCTGCCGAGCCTCTATCTGTCTCACGGCGGTGGCCCGCTGCCGCTGCAGAGCCCGGAGTGGCTTGACCCGCTGCACGCCTGGGCGCGGTCGCTGCCCCGGCCGAAGGCCATCCTGGTCATCTCCGCCCACTGGGAGTCGGCGCCGCTCTCGATCAGCGCCACCCGCCCCGACGAGCTGGTCTACGACTTCGGCGGCTTCGACCCGATCTACCACTCGGTGCGCTACGACACCCCCGACGCGAGCGAGCTCGCCCGCACCACCGCGGCGCTGATGCCCGACGCCGAGACCGCCCATCAGCACACCCGCCGCGGCCTCGACCACGGCGCCTGGGTGCCGCTGAAGATCATGTACCCGGCCGCCGACATCCCGGTCGTCCAGCTCTCGCTGCCCACCGAGGACCCCGACAAGCTGCTCGCCCTCGGCGAGCGCCTCCGGCCGCTGCGCGAGGAGGGTGTGCTCGTCGTCGGCTCGGGCCACATGACCCACGGGCTGCCCTTCATCACCCGCGAGATGATGACCGAGAACAAGCCCGCCGGCTGGTCCTCCGACTTCGACTCCTGGGCCGCCGAGGCCCTCGACCGCGGCGACGTCGCCGAGCTGGCCAGGTTCCGCACCGCCGCTCCCGGCATGCCGTACGCCCACCCGACCGTCGAGCACTTCACCCCGCTCTTCGTCACCCTGGGCGCGGCCACGGACCCGACGGCTCCGGTCACCACCACCCTCGACGGCTACGGCCTAGGCCTCTCCCGCCGCTCCTTCCAGGCCGCCTGACACCCCACCCCGAAGCGTCAATTCTTGACGCCGAAAGGTCGATTTCTGACGGCGAGGAGTCAGTTCCTCGCTGCCAGGAATCGACCTCTCGCGCCCAGAAATCGACCTCTCGGCGTCAGAAATTGACGCGTCGCGGTCGAGAGCGGAGTTGGACGGATAGGACCGGGGCTAGCGGCATCCGCGCGAGCAGCAGGGCCTGGTAGGCGTGGTAGACGTCGGGCTTGCCGTGCCAGATCACGTGCGAGGGACGGTTGTGCTCGTCCAGCTCGTGGTGCCAGCTGCCGAGCTCGCGGTCGATCAGGTGGGTCTCGATGTACGCCTCGAACCGCAGGCGCCACTCGTCGTAGCCGGCCTCGCCGGTGCGCGTGTGCAGGGCGCCGGCGGCGGCGAGCGCCTCCGCGGCGACCCAGTGCAGCCGTAGCCGGGTGACCGGCGTGCCGTCCCACGAGGTCGTGTAGACGAAGCCAGGGCCGTCGCCGGAGTCGACCCAGCCGACCTCGACCGCGCGCGCGAAGAGCGCCCGCGCATCTTCGACCAGCCACGACGGCCCGTCCGGCAGGCTCGCGTCCAGGTGCAGGAGCAGCCGGGACCACTCCAACAGATGCCCGGGCGTGCAGCCGTAGGGACGGAACGGGTCGCCGGGACGGTCGGCGTTGTAGTCCGGCAGCGGCGACCAGGAGAGGTCGAAGTGCTCGGGCAGGTCGTAGCCGTGGGAGCGAGCGACCCCGTGGATCAGGTGCTCGGCGATCGCGAGCGCCCGCTGGTGCCAGGTCGCGTCGCGGGTGACGTCACCCGCGGCCAGGAACGCCTCCACGGTGTGCATGCTGGAGTTGGCGCCCCGGTAGGCCTCCCCCGAACGAAGGTCGCGCTCGAGGCTGTCGACCACCCGGCCGGAGTCGTCGAGGAAGTGCTGCTGCATGACTCCGAGCGCCTCGTCGAGCAGCGCGTCCGCACCGGGCACACCGGCCGCGACGCCGCTGCTCGCGGCCAGGATCACGAAGGCGTGGGCGTAGGCCTCCTTCAGGGTGCCGACCGGCTCGCCCTCGGCCGAGACCGAGGCGTACCAGCCACCGAGCTCGTCGTCGCGCAGCGCACCCGACAGCGCCCGGATCCCGTGCGCGGCGAGGTCGGCGGCGTCGTCGACGTCCCCACGCAGGTGGGCAAGGGCGAAGACGTGGGTCATCCGGGCGGTGATCCAGGTGTGCACCGGCTCAGCCGGGTCCGGGCGACCCGACTCGTCCAGCCACCAGAAGCCGGCCGGCGAGGCCGCCGACGGCCGGGCGAACCCGGCCAGCCGGCGGCACTCGGCGTCCGTATCGATCATCCCTTGACCGAGCCTGCCATCAGCCCGCCCACGAAGTAGCGGCCGAGCAGGATGTAGATGATCAGGGTCGGGACGGACGCGATCAGCGCGCCCGCCATGCTGGCGGAGTAGTCCTGGAGCTGACCGCTCGCCAGGAAGTTGAGCGCGATGGTGACCGGCCCGTTCTGCGAGGTGGAGAAGAAGAGCGCGAACAGGTAGTCGTTCCACGCCGAGGTGAACTGCCACATCAGCACCACCACGAACGCCGGCGCGGAGATCGGCAGGATGATCGAGCCGTACGTCCGGAGCATGCCGGCGCCGTCGACCCGAGCGGCCTCGACGAGCTCGACCGGAACCCCCGCGTAGTAGTTGCGGAAGATCAGCGTGGTGATCGGCAGACCGTAGACCACGTGCAGCACGATCAGGCTCGGGACGCCCGAGGGGACGCCGAGGTTGCTCATCAGCTGGACCAGCGGAACCATCACGGCCTGGTAGGGGATGAACATCCCGAACAGGATCAGCGTGAACACCACGTCGGCACCTGGGAAGCGCCACTTCGAGAGCACGAACCCGTTCATCGAGCCGAGCACGGAGGAGATGATCGAGGCCGGGATGACCATGGCGAAGGTACGTCCCAGGGCCGGCCCGAGCTGCTCCCAGGCGCGCGCCCAGCCGGCCGTCTCCCAGGACTCGGGGAGCTTCCAGGCGTTGGCGGGGGTCGCGTCGCCGAGCCCCTTGAAGCTGGTGACGAGCAGCACGTACGCCGGGAGCAGGACGATCAGCGCGAAGGTGATCAGCAGGACGTACTTGACGGCGCGCCAGATCCCGCGCGAACGCTCGCCCGGGATCTTGGTCGCGACGGCTGCCGGGATGGCATCAGTAGTCATCGGCGGCGCTCCTGACGGTAGGTCGAGACGAGGTAGGGGACGATCAGGATGGCCACGATGACCAGCAGGATCGTGCCGATGGCGGCCGACTTCGCGTAGTCGCCGCGGGTGAACTCGATCCACATCTGGGTGGCCGGCACCTGGGTCGTGTAGTTGGTCTGGCCTGCGATGGCCATGATCAGGTCGAAGACCTTCAGCGACATGTGACCGATGATGATGATCGCCGAGAGGGCGACCGGGCTCAGCTGCGGGAAGATGACGTGGCGGTAGAGCTGCCACTCCGAGGCGCCGTCCATCCGGGCCGCCTCGCGCAGCTCCTCGGGAATACCGCGGAAGCCGGCCAGGAAGAGCGCCATCACGTAGCCGCTGAGCTGCCAGATCGCAGGAACCGCGATCGCGAGGATGCCCCACCGCTCGTGGGTCCACCACGGGTTCTGGAGGAAGTCGAGGTGGAGGGTGTCGAAGAGCCGGTTCAGGCCGGAGGCACGGTCACCCTCGGCGTTGTTGAGCAGCCAGCGCCAGACCACACCGGAGGCGACGAACGAGACCGCCATCGGGAACAGGTAGATGGCCCGGAACAGCGACTCGCCGCGAGCCTTGCGCTCGAGCAGCCACGCCCACAGGAACCCCAGGCACAGGGTGCCGACGAGGAACGCCGCGGTGTAGAGCAGCAGGTTGCGCAGCGAGTAGATGAAGTCGTCGTCGGCGAACAGCTCGCGGTAGTTGTCCAGACCGGCGAACCCCTGGGACGGCCCGATGTTGTGGCGGTCCTGCAGGGACGTGTTGATGTTGGACCCGATCAGGCCGTAGACGAAGACACCGATGACGATGACCGTCGGCAGGATCAGGAGTACGGGTGCGACCCACCCGTGGCCGCCGATGCGGCCCTTGGGCCGGCGTGGCCGCTTGACGGCGCTGGGCACCGTGGAGGACATGTGTCCGTCCTTTCACAAAGGGCGGCCGAGGGGCCACGGCAGATGGTGCGGCCGCAGCCCCTCGGACCAGATGATCTCGTCAGGCTCGGGAGAGCCCCGGTCACTCGGGCTTGTTGTCCTCGGCGGCCTCGACGAGGCCCTCCTGGAGCTCGGCGACATCCTTGTTGCTGCCGAACTTCGCGACGGCGGCGGTGACGTCGGTCAGCCAGTTGACCGAGGTCGCGGCGCCGTGGGCGAGCGAGGACACGATCTCGTCCTCACCCCACGACTTGATCGCGGTCTGCTGGTACTCACCGAAGTCCGCGGTGTCGGCCGTGGTGCTGGCCGGGATCGAGCCCTTCGCCTTGTTGAAGGCCACCTGGCCCTCGTCGCTGGCGATGGTGTCGAGCCAGGCCTCGGTGCCCTCGGGGTTCGGGCCGTCCACCGGCATGGTGAACGAGTCGGCCAGGAAGTCGAAGACGCCCTCGGTGCCCGGGACCGGGACCGCGGTGTAGTCGGTGCCGAGCGTCTTCTTCTGCTCCTGGAACGCGGCCTCGGCCCAGTCACCCATGACGTTGAACGCGGCCTCGCCGTCGATGACCAGCTGGGTCGCGTCCGGCCAGTCGAGACCCTGGCGGTCGGTGTTGGTCAGCGAGAGGAGCGTGTTGTAGTCCGCCAGCGCGGCCTCGACCTCGCTGCCGCCCCAGTCGGTCGTGCCGTCCCACAGACCGTTGTACGCCTCGACGCCCAGATCGGCGAGGAGCACGGTCTCGAGCAGGTGGACCTGGGTCCAGTCGGTCGCGATCGAGAGCGGGATGATGCCCTTGGCCTTGATCTTCTTCAGGTCGGCGATCCACGCGTCGAGCGAGTCGTACGTCTTGTTGGCCTCGATGCCGGCCTTCTCCAGGACGGCCGGGTTGGCCCAGAGCACGTTGGCGCGGTGGATGTTCGAGGGGACGGAGTAGATGCCGCCGTCCTGGGTCAGGCGCTCGAGCAGGCCCTCCGGGAACTGCTCGTTCCAGCCCTTCTCCTCGTAGAGGTCGGTGAGGTCCTCGATCTGACCGGCATTGATGTAGTCGGTCAGCTCGGCACCCGCGTGCGCCTGGAACGTGGCCGGCGGCTCACCGTTCTGCAGGCGGGACTGGAGCACGTTCTTGGCGTCGCTGCCGGCGCCACCGGCGACGGCGCCGTTGACGAACTTCTGGTCGGGGTTCTGCTCGTCGAACACCTTGACCAAGGCGTCGAGCCCGGCCTTCTCACTGCCCTCGGCCCACCAGGTGAAGACCTCCACCTCATCAGTGCTGCCGCTCTCGTTGTCGCTGCCGCAGGCGGAGACCGCCAGCAGGCTCAGGGCGGCCAGGCCGGCGGCCAGGGCCTTACGCGTTGCGTTCATCTTTGATCCTCCGGTTGCGCGACCGTCACGTCGGTGTGTGATCTGGGTTACTCGCGGTCGCGTGCCGGGAAAACGTACGCCTCTCCGTTCTGTCCAGTCAACGCATAACGCAGGACGTTTTCAACCTGAGATCTGTCGCAAATCGACAGAATCACCTACAGTCACGTCCATGACCACTCCGGAATCGCGGCTGCGCGTCGCCAACCGTTCCCAGGTTCTGGACCTGCTGGGACGGTCGGCGCCGGTCAGCCGCGCCGAGCTCGCCCAGCGCACCGGACTCTCCCGCAGCACCGTGTCGAGCATCGTCCAGGAGCTGCTCGCCTCCGAGCAGATCGTCGAGACCACCGGCGCCGCGCTGGCCCGGGGCGGCGGTCGACCACCGTCGCTCCTCACCATCAGCGGCTCCCCCGGCACGCTCATCGGTGTCGACATCGGCCATCGCCACGTCCGGGTCGCGGTCGCCGACCTCACCGCGAAGCCGCTGATCGACCACGAGATCCGGCTCGACGTCGACAACTCCGCGGTCGAGACCATCGACCGTGCCGCGGCCCTCGTGCGCGAGTGCCTGGCCGAGGTGGGCATCGACCCGAGGAAGGACCGTGTCCTCGGCGTCGGCATGGGGATCCCCGGCCCCGTCGACCCGCACAGCGGCATCGTCGTCTCCCCCATCCTCGGCAACTGGATGGACCTGGCCCCGGGCGAGGAGCTCGCCCGCCGCATCGGCCTGCCCGTCCAGATCGAGAACGACGCCAACCTCGGCGCGCTCGCCGAGATCGAGTACGGCGCCGCGCGCGACGTCGACGACGTCATCTACGTCAAGGCGTCCAGCGGCATCGGCGCCGGCCTGGTCCTCGCCGGCAAGCTCTACCGCGGGATCACCGGTATCGCCGGCGAGATCGGCCACGTACGTTTCGAGGACAACGGCCCGATCTGCAGGTGCGGCAACCGCGGCTGCCTGGAGAAGGCCTTCGGCGGGTCCCGGCTGGTCGAGCTGCTGCAGCCCGCCTACGACGAGACGCTCACCGTCGAGCGCCTGCTCGAGCTCGCCCAGGAGGGCGACATCCGGGTCAACCGGATCCTCGACGACGCCGGCCGCGCGGTCGGCCGGGTGCTGGCCGACCTGTGCAACCACCTCAACCCGGCGCTGATCGTGGTGGGCGACACGATGCGGCAGTCGGAGTCCTTCGTCCTCGGCATCAAGGACTCGATCGACCGCTTCACCCAGCCCGACACCGCCGCGGCGCTCGACGTCGTCCCCAGCGAGCTCGGCGACAACGCCGGCGTCATGGGGGCGCTGGTCATCGCCGGCTCGGCTGCTCCAGCGCCGTCGGGAACAATATGAGCAACCGCTCAGTTAGGCGCGATGTGACTTCACTCTTCTCGCAGCTGAGCCTGGGTTCGACAACCCTCCCCAACCGCGTCCTGATGGCGCCACTGACCCGGATGCGCGCCAGCCGGCCCGGCGACGTACCCAACCCGCTGATGGCCGACTACTACCGGCAGCGCGCCTCGGCCGGGCTGATCATCTCCGAGGGCACCCAGATCTCGCCGCAGGGCAAGGGCTACATGGACACCCCGGGCATCTACTCGGCCGAGCAGGTCGAGGGCTGGCGGCACGTCACCGACATCGTCCACGAGGCCGGCGGCCGGATCGCGGCGCAGCTGTGGCACACGGGCCGGGTCTCCCACGATTCCTTCCACGACGGCGACCTTCCGGTCAGCGCGTCGGCGCTCCCCTACCGCAACCGCACGACCGTACGCGGCGAGGACGGCACCCCGATCCGGGTCAACTGCCCCACGCCCCGCGCCCTGGAGACCTCCGAGATCGCGGATCTGATCGACGACTACCGCCGTGCCACCCGCAACGCCCGCGAGGCCGGCTTCGACCTCGTCGAGATCCACGCCGCCCACGGCTACCTGCTCCACCAGTTCTCCAGCTCGAGCAGCAACGAGCGCACCGACTCCTACGGCGGCTCGCTGGCCAACCGCGCCCGGCTCACCCTCGAGGTGCTGGACGCGGTCATCGCCGAGTGGGACGCCGAGCACGTCGCCATCCGGATCTCCCCGATCGGCTCGTTCAACGGACTCGAGGACCCCGAGGGCGCCGAGATGGGGCTCTACCTGGCGGCCGAGATCGGCAAGCGTGGCATCGCGTTCCTGCACCTGTCCGAGCCCGACTGGGCCGGCGGTCCGGAGCTGACCGACGACTACCGCAAGCAGTTGCGCGCCGCCCACACCGGCCCGATCGTGGCGGCCGGCTCCTACACCTCGGAGAAGGCCTCCCGTCTGCTCGAGGCCGACCTGATCGACGCGGCCGCGTTCGGGCGTACGTTCATCGCCAACCCGGACCTGCCCCGGCGCCTGGCGGAGAGCCTTCCGCTCAACGAGCCCGACCTGTCGACCTTCTACGGCGGCGGCGAGGCGGGCTACACCGACTACCCCGAGTGGACCGCCTGAGTTCATTCCGGGCTCACCTGAACCCGCACGGCGGAGTCCCATCCTCTGGAATGGTTCTCCGCCATGCGGGTTCTCGCGACGTGTGCCTTGTCCCTCGCGCTGCTGGGCGGCGCTTTCACTCCGTTCTCGGCGGCCCGGGCCGCTGCGCCGCCCGCCGGTGATCCGGTGGCGCTCGTCGACCCGCTGATCGGGTCGTCGAACGGCGGCAACACCTACCCCGGAGCCGTACGCCCCTTCGGGATGCTCTCCTTCAGCCCGACCTCCACGGCGGGCGACCAGACCAACACCGCCGCGTCGAACGGCTACTCCTACGACACCACGCGGCTGCGCGGCTTCTCACTGACCCATGTCAACGGCGCGGGCTGCCACCCCGGCGCTGCCGGGGACGTGCCGATCTTCCCGCACACCGGCGAGATGACCGGCTCGCCCACCGCGGACGTGACCGATGCGACGTACGCCTCGAACTTCAGCCACGCCGACGAGCTGGCCGAGCCGGGGCGCTGCCTGCTGGGCCTGGCCAACGGCGCCGAGGTCGACACCGCGGTGACCACGCGGGCATCGGTCAGCGACCTGACCTTCCCGGCCGACAAGCCGGCCAACCTGCTCTTCCGCACCTCCAACTCGCTCAACGGCAGCGAGACCGCGGTGACCCGGATCGACGAGGCGAAGCGGACCGTCAGCGGCTCGGTGCTCACCGGCGCCTTCTGCGGCCGGCGTGGCAACGGCGGCGGGAGCAACAAGCGCTCCTACTACCGGCTCTACTTCACCGCGCAGTTCGACCGCGGCTTCTCCGGCCACGGCACCTGGGTCAACGGCGAGCTCCAGGCGGGCAGCACGGAGGCGCGCGGGGGCGAGGGCTACGAGACCGGCGCGGCCCGCCAGGGCCAGGGTTCCGGCGGCTACGTCTCCTTCGACCCGAGCAACGACCAGAGCGTGCGGATGCGGATCGGGATCTCCTACACCAGCCAGTCGGCGGCCGAGGCCAACCTGGCGGCCGAGATCGGCCGGCGCGACACCGTCTCCTCCGTCGCCTCTGATGCGAGGGCGGAGTGGCGCAAGGCGCTCTCCTCGATCGAGGTCTCCGGCGGCACCGATGAGGAGCAGACCGCGTTCTACACCGGCCTCTACCACTCCTACCTGCAGCCCAACGTGATCTCCGACGTGGCCGGCACCTACTGGGGCAGCGACCAGGAGGTCCACCGGATCGAGCGCGGCCAGCAGGCGCAGTACGGCAACTTCTCCGGCTGGGACCAGTACCGGGCCCATACCCAGCTGCTCGCGCTCCTGGAACCGCGGGTGGCCGGCGACTTCGCCCGCTCTCTGCACGCCTACTCGCGCCAGCACGGCGGCGTCTGGGACCGCTGGGTCCACCTCAGCGGCTGGACCCACGTGATGACCGGCGACCCCAGCGCGCCCACGCTGGCCGGCTTCTACTCGCTCGGCGTACGCAACTTCGACGCTCGAGGCGCCTACGACTCGCTGGTCCGGCAGGCCACGGTGCCGCACCCCGACGGGCTGTCCAGCTACGGCTGCCCCGGGCAGTGCATCGGCCAGCGGCCGAACCTGGCCGAGTATCTCGCCAAGGGGTACGCGCCCCAGGACACCTGCCGCTGCTGGGGCGGCGCCGCGGAGACGCTCGAGGACGCCGTCGCCGACTACTCCCTCGCCGACTGGGGCCGCCGCCTCGACGCCGACCGGGCGCAGACCGACTCGCTGATGGAGCGGGCCGGCTGGTGGCAGCACACCTTCAACCCCGCGGCCACCGCCACGGACGGCTACCAGCAGGCCCGCAACGCCGACGGGAGCTGGGTCTCCGGCTTCACCCCGTCGACCCAGACCGGCTTCGCGCAGGGCAGCAGCGCGACGTACACCTGGATGGTTCCGCACGATGTCGCCCGGCTGGCCGAGGCCGTCGGCGGCCGGGAGCGGGCGATCCAGCGGCTGGACGCGTTCTTCCACAAGGCCGACGGCTCCTGGCAGTACACCGGCGGCGACGCGCTGCGCTACGACCCGACCAACGAGCCCGGCATCCACGTCCCGTGGATGTACAACGCGCTCGGCGCACCCTGGAAGACCCAGGAGACCGTGCGGGCGATGGCCGATCTCGCCTACGGCACCGGCCCTCGGGGTCTGCCCGGCAACGACGACCTCGGCACCATGTCGGCGTGGTACGTCTTCTCCGCGATGGGCATCTACCCGCAGGACCCCGCCCGCGCCGAGATGCTGCTCTCCAGCCCGGTCTTCGAGCGGGTGGTCATCCACCGCGGCAACGGCGTCGACATCACCATCGAGTCCCCCGGCGCCGGCGCCGAGAACATCTACGTCCAGTCGGTCACTCTCGACGGCACGCCGCACACCCGGTCATGGCTTCCCGAGCCGGTGATGAACCGCGGCGGCACCGTCCGGATCGACGTCGGCGCCGAGCCGAACCGGGACTGGGGCACAGCGGACGCGGACCTGCCGATCCACCACACCAACTGACCGTGCACTTGATGCGAGTTCATAATGCACTCATAATGAGTGCATGGCCTATCTGCAGATCCGCGACATCCCCGATGACGTACGCGACGTCCTCGCCCAGCGCGCGAAGGACCGTGGGCAGTCGCTGAACTCCTACCTTCGGGACGTCGTCCTCCGGGAGGCGTCGTTCGCCAACAACCAAGCCCTGATCGACCGCGTGATCGCCAGCAGGGGCGATTCCAAGTTCACCACCGAGGACGTGCTCGCCGCACGCGACACGGCTCGAGGCGAGCGCTCCCAGGGCGCCGCGTGATCGTCCCCGACGCTTCCGCAGTCACTCTTCTCTTCGCAGACCCCGACACCGACTCCCGGGTGAACGCGGCGACCAAGATCCTCGCCGACGACCCCGAATGGGTCGTCCCGGAGATCTGGCGCACCGAGGTGCTCAGTGTCTTTCGCGGACTCCTTCTGGGCGGCAAGCTCACCGACCTGGACGCCGAACAGGCGTTGCATTGGCTCCAGGCGATCACTGTGATCACCGCACCGACCGGCCCGTGCCTCACCCGAATGTGGGAACTGCGCAGCAACCTGTCGACCTACGACGCCAGCTACGTCGCAGTCGCCGAGTCACATGACCTCACCCTCGTCACCGCCGACGTACGCATCGCGAAAGCCGGTGTCGCGCGCTGCCCCGTGAGAACGATCAACTGACAGGCCCCAGTTTGCGGTCGCCGACTCACCACGCCGTGATGGGCCATGGGCTGCCGTTGGAGGGCACTCGTGGCAGGCTTTCGACGACTCGGTCGTGATGACAGTCAGCTGATCATCGGTCGTCCGACGACGCTGAGTTCTGGCCTCGATAAGTGGAGCGCAAGCACATGCTTCGGCGGTTCACGAGAGACGTGCCTGGATCACCGCGTGGGTCCCGTCGGTGCGCCAGCCAGGTTCGTGCGCTTCCAGGAGCGCGAGGCGATCGTCCGGGATACCGACGGCCAGGTCGGACTTCAGTGTCCGCAGCGCCACCAGCGGCGCCGGGAAATACTGGACGAGGTCGGAGAAGCTCGAGGTGGGCGCCCAGTGCCGGTCGCCGACGAGGCGTCGATAGTTGAGGTCTCCCTTGATGATCACGAGCATGGACTCCCTGATCTCATCGGCGAGGTCGCCGGGGAAGTCGTGGAAGGTCAACGGACTGCACCAGAAGGCATGTGTCCGGACCTCGATCCGTCCGACGGTGATCGCTGCCCCGAGCCGGGCCGCCATGTCGGCGGTTGCCCCGGTGTGCCTGCTGAGGTGAGCAAGGATCGTGAAGAGGTCATGGCCGGTGGCATCGGATACGAAGTAGGGCCGGGGCTTCAGGTGCATGACCACGCGCCCTGCCCGGCCCGTGCTCAGAAGGCGGTCGATGAGAAGGAGGTCAGAGACGAGTTCGCGGCCGGCGTTGTCGGCGATCAGGTCCACCCTTGCCGGCTCACGCTCACCAAGATGAGCCCAGACCTGGTTCGAGTCATCGGCGATGAGGTCATCGACCTGATCGGCATCGGCAGCATGCGGCTTGGAGAGGCGGAATCCGAGGTCGGCTCGGTTGCCCCACAACGACGCGAGCAGAGCACTGTGCAGCCCGTCATCCTCTGGAGCGGAGAGGACGCTCGCAAGCTGGTCCAGGTCACGAACGAGGTCGGCCGAGCCGAGCTCGGCGTCCTTCTGTGGTTTGAACGGGTCTACCCCAGCCCAAGGAACATCACGGAAGTAGTCGGTGGCCTGCAACAGAAGCCGATAGAAGTACGACTCCGCCCACAGGAACGGAACCTCGAGCCAGGGGCGACCCACGTACGGAGCTGCCCATGACTCCCACTCGGCTCGGTCCGCGGAGGGCTCGGTGAAGGGTGGTACGACGCCCTGGATCGCCTCATCAAGCCGGTCGAGGTTGCGTTGGACCGATGGTGGATACGGGATGCCCGACCTCACCTTCGCGATCAACTCCGGGTGTCGGCGGGTCAGCACGCCATAGGCGAAGGATCCGGGCTCCTCGGAGTCGATCTCCTCAGCGGTCGTACTCTCCTTGGCCCGCTGGGCGAGAACGTCGCGTACCTCATCAGGACTGTCGCGGATCCGATGGTCGGCCATGCACTCAGTATCTGCGAAGATGCGGGGCGTGAGCACCTCGACGCCATCACGCACCAACGCTCTTGACCGGTTCTTCCAGATCAGCGCCCGCGGCTCAACGGTCGGGCGCGAGGTCCGCGGTGGCGTGGTCACGTTCTTCACGATGGCCTACATCGTCGCGCTGAACCCGCTGATCCTCGGGTTCGCAGAGGATGTGAACGGCGACCTCCTCGGCGGCACCAGCGGCGACAACCTCGCCGCGATCGCGGCCGGGACCGCGCTGGTCGCGGGCGTGATGACGATCCTGATGGGCGTCGTCGCCAACTACCCGCTCGCCCTGGCGACCGGGCTCGGACTCAACGCCTTCGTGGCCTTCTCGATCGCCGGCCAGATGACCTGGGCCGACGCGATGGGGCTGGTGGTGATCGAGGGTCTGGTGATCCTCGTGCTGGTCCTGACCGGGTTCCGGGAGGCCGTCTTCCACGCCGTCCCGCGCGAGCTCAAGACCGCGATCTCGGTCGGGATCGGCCTGTTCATCGCGCTGATCGCCTTCGTCGACGCCGGGTTCGTACGCCGCATCCCCGACGTCGCGAACACCACCGTGCCGGTGCAGCTCGGCCCGACCGGGCAGCTCGCGGGCTGGCCGGTGCTGGTCTTCGTCATCGGCCTCGCCCTGGTGATCACCCTGTGGGTGCGCAAGGTGCGCGGCGCGATCCTGATCTCGATCGCGGTGACCACGGTGCTGGCGATCATCGTCGAGGCGATCGCCGGGATCGGCAGGAGCAGCGCCGAGAACCCGACCGGGTGGTCGCTGAACGTTCCGGCCCTGCCGGACAAGATCGTCGACTGGCCGTCGTTCGCCACGCTCGGCGAGTTCAACCTGCTCGGCTCCTTCGAGAGCGTCGGCATCGTGACCGCGGTGCTGCTGGTCTTCACGCTCATGCTCGCCGACTTCTTCGACACGATGGGCACGATGACCGCGATCGGCTCCGAGGCCGGGCTGCTGCGGAAGGACGGCACCCCGCCGCGTACGCGCTCGATCCTGGTCGTCGACTCGCTGGCCGCCGCCGCGGGTGGCGCCGGCGGTGTCTCCTCCAACACGTCCTACGTCGAGTCGGCCTCCGGTGTCGGCGAGGGCGCGCGCACCGGTCTGGCCGCGGTCGTCACCGGCGTGCTCTTCCTGCTCACCACCTTCCTGGCTCCGCTGGTCACGGTGATCCCGTCGGAGGCGGCGGTGCCTGCCCTGGTGCTGGTCGGCTTCCTGATGATGCAGCAGGTCAAGGACATCAACTGGGCCGACCCGGACATCGCCATCCCGGCGTTCCTGACGATCGCGCTGATGCCGTTCACGTACTCGATCTCGGTCGGCATCGGCGCCGGCTTCCTGGCCTACGTACTCATCCAGGTCGTCCGCGGCAACGCCAGGAAGGTGCACCCGCTGATGTGGCTGGTCGCGGCCATGTTCGCGGTCTACTTCGCGATCCACCCGATCTCGAGCTGGATCGGTTGATGGACGACGTGGCGCCGGATTCGGCCACCCGGCAGCCGCTGCGCGAGGTGGTCGCGCGCGACATCCGTCGCAAGATCATGGCCGGCGAGCTGGCTCCCGGCGACCGGCTGCGTGAGCAGGCGCTCGCCACGGAGTACGGCGTCTCCCGCGTCCCTGCGCGGGAGGCGCTGCACGTGCTGGCCCAGGAGGGGTTCGTCGACACCATCCCGCGACGCGGCGCGACGGTGGCGTTCCCCTCGGCACAGCGGACCCGGCAGCTCATGGTCATCCGGGAGAACCTCGAGGTCCTCGCGGCCGGGCTCGCGGCGCGGCGCCGCGGCGGCGACCAGGGCGAGGAGCTCACCGAGGTGCTCGAGCTCGGCACCCGGGCGACCGCCACCGGCGACTATGCCGCGCTGCCGGAGCTGATCGCCCGGTTCCACGATGCCGTCGGGATCGCCTCGGGCAACGACGAGCTCGCCAAGATGACCCGGTCGCTCCGGATGCAGGTGCGCTGGGTCTTCGAGATGCAGCTCGAGGAGCGCTCGGGCCAGTCCTGGAAGCATCACCAGGAGATCGCCGAGGCTGTCCTGGCCGGCGACCAGGAGCGGGCGGAGTCCTCGATGCGCGCCGACGTCACCCGCGACGCCGACCTGCTCGTCGACCTGCTGGTGGCTCGCGCCGAGCGCCAGCGACCCTGACCCCGGCTTGAACCCAGCTTGAACCCGGCGTAACCAGACCGGCCGTCGTCTGAAACGGGGACGAAACGGCGCGCTGTTTGTATACAAGAATGATCGAACGGTATACGGAGCCGCCCGTGCTGGTGGCCGGCAACAGCGTCACCAGGTCGTTCCCCAACGGCACCACCGCGCTCGCCGAGGCGAGCTTCGAGATCCGCGCCGGTGAGTTCGTCTCCTTCGTCGGGCCCTCGGGCTGCGGCAAGTCGACGATGCTCCGCATGGTCGCCGGCCTCGACCTGCCCACCAGCGGCAGCGTCGAGCGTGGCGACGGCGAGGTCGGCTACGTCTTCCAGGACGCGACGCTGCTGCCGTGGCGTACGGCACTGGGCAACGTGGTCCTCCCGCTGCGGCTGGCCGGGACCAAGAAAGCGGAGGCCGAGGAGCGGGCACGCGCGGCGCTCGAGGTCGTCGGGCTGGCTGCGTACGCGGACCATCGGCCCGCGCAGCTCTCGGGCGGGATGCGGATGCGGGTCTCGATCGCTCGCTCGCTGGTCCAGCTGCCGGAGCTCTTCCTCTTCGACGAGCCGTTCGGCGCACTCGACGAGATCACCCGCCAGGACCTCAACAGCCAGCTCGACACCCTGATGGCGACCGACCCGTTCACCGGGATCTTCGTGACCCACTCGGTCCCCGAGGCGGTCTTCCTCTCCGACCGGGTGCTGGTCTTCTCCTCCCAGCCGGGACGGATCGTCGCCGACCTGCGCATCGACCTGCCCCGGCCGCGTCCCGAGGGGCTGCGCTTCAGCAGCGAGTACGCCGAGCTGTGCCGCCAGGTCTCCGACGCGCTCGCCGGCGCCCACGGCAGCACCGAGGAGGCGGCATGACCACGCTGGTCGAGACCAAGCCGGAGACCCGCGCGCTGACGACGGTCCCGTTCCTCCGCTTCGACCCGGGCCACGGCAGCCGGACCGTACGCTGGGTCGCCCCCGTCCTCACCCTGGTGGTCGTCCTCGGGGTGTGGACGCTGGTCAGCACGCAGCTCCTCTCCCCCACCCGCCAGTTCCTGCTGCCCTCTCCCTGGGAGGTGCTCGAGGCGGGCTTCCTGGAGCAGGCCGGCCGCACCGAGATCTTCACCGCGCTGTGGTCGACCACGAAGGTTGCCCTGGTCGGTCTGCTGCTGGCGATGGCGATCGGCGTCTTCTTCGCGATCGTGATGAGCCAGGCCCGCTGGGCGGAGGCGTCGTTCTACCCGTACGCGGTGATCCTGCAGACCATCCCGATCCTGGCGATGGTGCCGCTGCTCGGCTTCTGGTTCGGCTACGAGTTCACCTCCCGGCTGATCGTGTGCGTGCTGCACTCGCTGTTCCCGATCATCACCAACACGATGTTCGGCATCGCCTCGGTCGACGACAACCTGCACGACCAGTTCTCGCTCTTCCGCGCCTCGCGGTGGCAGCGGCTCCTCCACCTGCAGCTGCCCGCCGCGCTCCCGGCCGCGCTCGCCGGCTTCCGGATCTCGGCCGGGATGGCCGTGGTCGGCTCGATCATCGCCGACTTCTTCTTCCGGCAGGGACAGCCCGGCATCGGCCGGCTGATCGACACCTACCGGCAGAGCCTCGACACCGATCTGATGATGGCCGCCCTGGCCGCCTCCTCGCTGGTCGGGATCGCCCTCTTCCTGCTCTTCGGCGCCATCCTGCGCGCCGTCGAGGCCCACCGTTCACCTCGCCGCTGACCCCCACACTGGAGAGAACCCCATGACGTACGCCCGTTGGACCCGGATCACCGCAACCACCGCCCTCGCCGCGCTCGCGCTCACCGGATGCGGTACCAGCGAGGAGGCGATCGGCGACCCCGACGCCCCGAAGGGATCGCTCGCCGCCGCCTGCCCGTCGACCGTGGTCATCCAGACCGACTGGTACGCCACCCCCGAACGCTCCCCCGCCTACAACCTGATCGGCCCCGACGGCGAGATCGACGTCGACAAGGGCGCCTACGTCGGCGAGATCGGCGACACCGGCGTCACCGCCGAGATCCGGCTCGGCGGGCCCTTCATCGGCGGCCAGCCGGTGACCGCGCAGATGTACACCGATGACACCATCGACCTCGGCGTGGTCGCCACCGACATCGCGATCCGCGACTACGAGAAGTTCCCCACCCGTGGCGTGTTCACGATGATGCAGAAGTCGCCGTTCATGGTGATGTTCGACCCGGCCAAGTTCCCCGAGGTGAAGACCTGGGACGACGTGAAAGCCACCGGTGCGCCGGTCCTGCACGCCCAGGGCGTCAGCTGGGTCGACTACCTGGTGCATGAGGGCCTCGTCGACACTCAGCAGCTCGACGGCTCCTTCGACGGCAGCCCGAGCCGGTTCGTCGCCGACGACGGCGCGCTGTTCCAGCAGGGCTACGTCAGCAACGAGCCCTACCGCTGGGAGCACGACGTCGCCGAGTGGGCGAAGCCGACGGCCCACCTGATGCTCGACGACGCCGGCTACCAGGTCTACCAGCAGGCGTACGCGGTCCGGGCGGACGACGAGGAGGCGCTGAGCCCGTGCCTGAAGGAGCTGGTGCCGCTGCTGCAGCAGTCGGAGATCGACTACCTGAAAGACCCGAAGCCGGTCAACGACACCCTGATCGAGATCGCCGACGCCATCAAGGACGGTCCCCCGATCACCCCGGGCGGCAACGAGAACTCGGTGAAGGTCCAGGTAGAGGCGGGGCTCGTCGCGAACGGCCCGGACGGCGCGTACGGCAGCTTCGACGTCGCGCGCGTCGACAGCGTGATCGAGACGATGACCGCGGTGCTCAAGGACGGCGGCAAGGACGTCCCGGAGATCACC
This sequence comes from Nocardioides sp. NPDC006303, assembly GCF_040613175.1. Classification (NCBI taxonomy): domain Bacteria; kingdom Bacillati; phylum Actinomycetota; class Actinomycetes; order Propionibacteriales; family Nocardioidaceae; genus Nocardioides; species Nocardioides sp. NPDC006303. The sequence goes on along the minus strand of NZ_JBEXRR010000004.1, from coordinate 69,586 downwards.
GGCGACGAGCTGGTCACCAACGACTACATCGACCCCGAGATCAAGCGTTGACCCCACATCGAGCAAGCACTGTGATCGCTCGCATCCTCGGGGCCCGTACGTCCGCCGGCCTGGTCGATCTCGGGATCGACGCCGGAATCATCAGTACGGTCTCCGACCCGTCCCCCATCGGGCCGGAGACCGTGGTGGACGCCGCCGGCGCGGTCGTGATGCCCGCCTTCGTCGACGCCCACGTCCACCTCGACAAGGCCCATCTGCTCGGCGCCGGCGGGCTCGAGCCCACCGGCCCGGGCGTGGGCCCGGCGATCGCGCTGATGCAGGAGGTGCGGCGTACGCAGCCCGCGGGGATCGTCGAGGTCGGCGCCCGGCGGGGCGTGGAGTCGCTGGTGCGCCACGGGGTCGTGGCCGCGCGGGCGCACGTCGAGGTCGACGCCGACATCCGGCTCGACATGCTCGACCTGCACATCGCGCTGCGCGAGCAGAACGCCGCGCGGATCGACCTGCAGCTCTCGGTCTTCCCGCAGAACGGGCTCACCCGCGAGGTGGTCGCGCTGATGAGCGCCGCGCTGCGGCACGGCGGCGGTGTCGTCGGCGGATGTCCCTACGTCGACGACGACCAGGAGGCCCACCTCGACACCGTCTTCGGCCTGGCCGACCGGTTCGGGCTCCCCGTCGACCTGCACCTCGACTTCGACGACGACCCGTGCGGGTCGATGGTCGCGGCCGTCGCCGAGCGCACCCGCGCCCTCGGCATGCAGGGCCAGGTCACCATCGGGCACGTCACCAAGCTGGCGGCGATGCCCGTGGACGAGCAGGAGGTGGCGTACGCGCTGATGGCGGAGGCCGGGATCTCGCTGGTCGTCATGCCGGCGACCGATCTCTATCTCGGCGGGGCCGGTGAGCCCGGCAGCCGCAGCCTGGCTCCGCTGGAGCGTGCCCACGCCGCCGGGGTGCGGGTAGCGGTCTCGAACAACAACCTGCACAACGCCTTCTCCCCCTACGGCAACGGCAACCTGCTCCAGGCCGCGTGGACCGCCGGGCTGACCCGGCAGCTGGTCGGCCCTGAGATGCTGGACCTGCTCGTCGCCTCGATCACCGACCATCCGGCCGGGATCCTCGGACGGGCCCCGCACGGCACGACCGTCGGCGACGTCGCCGATCTGGTGGTCCTGGACACCGAGGACCCCCGTCTCGTCGCACTGCAGGTGCCCTCGGTCCTGGCCTCGATCCGGTCGGGAGCGCTCGTGCACGAGCAACGAAGCATTCGTACGCAGACCATGGAGGTCACCTCATGACCGGCAGCAGGACACTTCGCAACGCCACCCTGGCGGACGGCTCCCGAGTCGATGTCTCGGTGGCCGACGGGAGGATCTCGGGGCTCTCGCCCGCCTCCTCATCGGCGGCGGCCGGCGCAGACCTGGACCTCGGCGGCGCGCTCCTTCTGCCCGCCCTCATCAACGGTCACGCCCATCTGGACAAGACCCTGGTCGGCTCCGGGTGGCAGCCGCACCGCCCCGGCACGACCGTCCGCGAGCGGGTCGCGGCCGAGCACACCCTGCGCGGCGAGGTCGGCGTGCCCGTGCTGGAGCGCGCTCGCGCGCTCGCGGAGCAGATGATCTCGTTCGGCACCGGGACGGTGCGTACACATGTGGACATCGACCCCGAGGTCGGCCTCGCCGGGCTGGAGGCGGTCCTGGAGGTGCGCGAGGCGCTCCGTGACCGGCTGCGCATCGAGATCGTCGCCTTCCCGCAGAGTGGGATCACCACCTCGCCCGGCACCGAGAAGCTCCTCGACGAGGCGCTGGCCGCGGGCGCGGACCTCGTCGGCGGGCTCGACCCGGACGGCTTCGACGGCGACGCCGAGGCCCACCTCGACGTCGTCTTCGGTCTCGCCGCCCGGCACGGCGCCGGCGTGGACATCCACCTCCACGACCTGGGCGCGAGCGCCGTACGCCAGTACGAGCTGATCGCCGCCCGCACCCGCGCCGAGGGACTGGGTGGAAAGGTGAACGTGAGCCACGCGTACGGCCTCGGCTCGATCCCGATCGAGGAGGCGCGCCGCGTCGGCGGGCTCTTCGCCGAGGCTGGTGTCTCGGTGCTGACCAACGGGCCGGCCGGGCCGATGCCGCCGGTGCTGGCGCTGCGTGAGGAGGGCGCCACCGTCTGGTCCGGCTCGGACAACATCCGTGACGCCTGGTGGCCCTACGGCGACGGCGACATGCTCGCGATCGCGCGCCAGGTCGCCTATCAGTCGGGGTTCCGCACCGACGAGACCCTCGCCGTCGCGCTCGACCTCGTCACCGACGCGGCCGCACGCGCGCTCGGGCTGGAGGCGTACGGCATCGTCGTCGGGGCTCCGGCGGACCTGCTGGTCCTCGACGTTCCGACCCCCGCCGCGGCCATCGCCGCCAGCCCCACCTCGCGGACCGTTCTGCATGCCGGCGAGGTGGTGGCGACGCGCGTCGAGACCGTCGAGGTCAGCCCAGCATGTCCTTGACGAGCGGCACGACCTGGGTGCCGTAGAGCTCGATCGAGCCCATCAGGTCCTCGTGGCGCACCTGACCCTGGTCGTACTTCAGGTCGAACCGGTCGACGCCGAGCACCTTGATGGTGCCGGCCAGCTTCCGGGCGACGGTCTCCGGCGAGCCGACGTAGAGGGACCCGCCTTCGATCTCGCGCTCGAAGTCGCCGGGCGAGGGCGGCGGCCAGCCGCGCTCACGGCCGATCTGGGTACGCATCGCCAGCCAGCCCCCGTAGACCGTCTCGCGGGCCTGCTCGTCGGTCGCCGCGACGAACCCGGGCGAGTGGACGGCGACGCGCTGGCGCGGCACCCCGAACTCGTCCTGGGCGCGCTCGAAGAGGTCGATGTAGGGCGCGAACCGGTCGGCCGGACCACCGATGATGGCCAGGAAGAGGCCGAAGCCGTGGCGGGCTGTGCGTACGACCGACTCCGGGCTCCCGCCGACGCCGACCCACGCGGTCAGACCGTTCTCGGTGCGCGGGAAGACCTCCTGGTCGGTGAGCGCCGCGCGGGTGCGGCCCTCCCAGGTGACCTTCTCCTCCTTGAGCAGGGCGGCGAGCAGCTCGAGCCGCTCCTCGAAGAGCTCCTCGTAGTCGGCGAGGTCGAAGCCGAACAGCGGGAACGACTCGGTGAACGACCCACGCCCGGCGACGATCTCCGCGCGGCCCCGGGAGACCGCGTCGAGGGTGGCGAACCGCTCGAAGACCCGCACCGGGTCGTCGGAGCTGAGCACCGTCACCGCGGAGCCGAGCCGCAGTCGCTCGGTGCGGGAGGCGACCGCGGCGAGCACCATCTCCGGGCTGGAGACGGCGAAGTCGCGGCGGTGATGCTCCCCCACGCCGAAGAAGTCCAGCCCGACCTGATCGGCGAGCACGCCCTCCTCGACGATGTTCCGGATCACCTGCGCGTGGTGCTGCGGCTTGCCCTCGGCGTCGCGGGTGACCCCGCCGAAGGTGTCCAGGCCGAACTCGATGTCAGTCACGCCTGTTGAAACCTCAACCAGTCGTGGCGCATTCCCAGGGCTCTGCCGGGACCTCGTGGGTTTCGCCGGTCAGGTGGCGCCACAGTGTGCCGCCGCACTCGAGGTCGAGCCTGCCGTCCGGGCAGGCGTCGGTCGGTACGTCTCGCCCGAGCGCTGTGACCGACGCGAGCACGCGGTGTGGGCCCAGGAGCCCGGGGATCAGGGAGCTCGCGTCCAGGTCGAGGGATTCGACCAGAAGCGGGCGCCCGTCGTCCTGATGGGCCGACCAGGTGGTGGCCACCCGCCCGGGGCGCTCGCCGTGACGGCCGAGGACGAGGGTCTCGCGGAGGGCGAGCCTTGCCGTGGGAGCGAGGGTGACCCGGGTGTCGCGGGTGACGTCGGCGCCGGCGGAGACCACGAAGGGCTCGCCGGCCCAGACCAGGCTGGCGTTCGCGGCGAGGGTGATCGCGACCGTCCAGGACGCGTGGCCGCCGTCCATGTCGTAGGCGACCGTCCCGGCCGGCTCGACCAGGGTCAGGCTGGCGCCCTCCCCCACCTCGACCTCGACCGTGACGTCGTCGCCGGCCAGGAGCATCGCGCCGTCGGGGACCAGCGAGATCCGCGCCGAGCGGGCGTCGCTGGAGAGCAGCATCGGCCGCAGGGCCGGCGCGGTCGAGGGTCCGGTGACGTCGGTCTCGACGCGCACCCGGCCGCCGTCGACCGCCCCGACCCGCACCCGGGTCAGGGACCCGCTGGCCAGCTCAGGCGTGCTGGTGGCCATGGACATGCTCAGCCTCGTGGACATGGCTGGTGCCGTCCGCGTGGAAATGGGGCGCCATCGGCCCGGGGTCAGCCGGGACCAGGGCGCCACCGCGGTGCCGGGCCAGCTCGGACCTCACCCACTCCACCAGCGCCTCGACCGAGGCCGGATCGGTGCGCGAGAGCGCGATGACCGGACGGCCCTCGCGGACCGACCCCGCGTCGGAGACCATCGCGACCGGGTCGACACCGACGTACGGCGCCAGGTCGGTCTTGTTGACCACGAGCAGGTCGGCGCGCTCGATGCCCGGGCCTCCCTTGCGGGCGACGTCGCCACCGCCGGCGACGTCGATGAGGAAGATCTGGGTGTCGACCAGCGCCGGGGAGAAGGTGGCGGTGAGGTTGTCGCCGCCGGACTCGACCAGGACCACGTCGAGCGGCGCGAACTCCTCCTCGAGCTCCTCGACGGCGATCAGGTTGGCGGTGACGTCGTCGCGGATCGCGGTGTGCGGGCAGGCGCCGGTCTCGACGGCCCGGATGCGGGCCGGGTCGAGCACGCCGGCGGAGCGGAGGAAGCGGGCGTCCTCGTCGGTGTAGATGTCGTTAGTGACGACGCCGATCTCCAGATCGGCGGAGAGCTCACGGCACAGCAGCGCGATGAGCGAGCTCTTGCCGGTCCCGACCGGACCGCACACCCCGATGCGCAGTCCCCTGCCGTTCTTCGTCGTGTTTTCAGGCACTGAACAACCTCCTGGTCGTATGGGCGTGGGTCTGGGCCCACAGGTCGAGCTGGGGCGCGCTGGGCGCCGGGATGTGTTGGGGATCGGTGAGCGGGGCGACCTCGGTGGCGAGCCGCTCGGCCTCGGGGAGCAGGTCGTGCACCCACGAGGTGGCATCGAGCGGGTCGAGGGGCAGCAGCTTGAGGGATGCCGAGGCGACCGTCTGCAGGTCGTCGTACGCCACCAACCGGCCCAGCGAAGCTGGCGCGATGCCACCGGTGGCGGCCGCCGCGGCCAGGACGATCGGGCGGCAGGGCCGCTCGAGACCGGCCACCGCCGCGAGGTGCGGCGAGTCCGGGAACAGGCGCCTGACCAGCCGCAACAGCGCGCGACCGAGGGTGCGCGAGGTGTCCCGCATGGGAGCCGCGGGGGTGCGGGCCGCCCAGGCGTCCAGGACCGGTTCCAGCGGCAGACCGGCGCGCAGCCGGTGCAGCGCGACCACCGCCGTGCCCGCCTCGACCCTCACGACGCTGGCCAGCCGCGACCGCATGAAGACCGGCACCTGCCCGGCGGTGAGCCCGGAGCGTACGGCCGCCTCCAGCTGGCCTGACTGGGTGTGGCCGGCGACCGGGAGGCGGGCGTCGGCCAGCAGCATCATGAGCAGGTCGTCTGACATCGGGCTCAGAACATCGAGTAGAGCTGCGTCAGCGGCAGCTCGGTGGCAGGAGCGGGCTCGATCAGCTCGCCGTCGACGTGGATGCGGAAGGTCTCGGGCTCGACCCGGATCTCGGGGGTCGCGTCGTTGTTGATCATCTGAGCCTTCCCGATCTCCCGGGTGGGCGCGGTCCCGACGAGACGGCGGCGCAGGCCGAGGCGATCGGCCAGCCCGGCCTCCAGCGCGGACGGCGCGACGAAGGAGACCGCATGGTCCGCACCCGGCCCCACCAGCGTCGGCCGCATGAGCACCGGCTGCGGGGTCGGGATGGAGGCGTTCGGGTCGCCGAGGGCGCCCCAGATCAGGGCGCCGGACTTCATGACGACCTCGGGCCGGATGCCGAAGAACCGCGGGTCCCACAGGACCAGATCGGCCATCTTGCCGGGCTCCACGGAGCCGACCTCGGCGGCGATCCCGTGCGCGATGGCGGGGTTGATCGTGTACTTCGCGACGTACCTCTTGGCTCTGATGTTGTCCGCCTTCCCGCCCAGCGAGCCGAGCCGGGCCTTCATCGCGTGGGCGACCTGCCAGGTGCGGCAGACGACCTCGCCGATGCGACCCATCGCCTGCGCGTCGGAGGAGGTGATCGAGAGCGCGCCGAGGTCGTGCAGTACGTCCTCGGCGGCGATCGTGGTCGCCCGGATCCGGGACTCGGCGAAGGCCAGGTCCTCGGGCACCCGCGGGTTGAGGTGGTGGCAGACCATCAGCATGTCGAGGTGCTCGGCGACGGTGTTGACGGTGTGCGGCAGGGTCGGGTTGGTGGAGCCGGGGATGATGTGGGGCAGCGAGGCGACCGAGAGGATGTCGGGCGCATGCCCTCCCCCGGCACCTTCGGCGTGGAAGGCGTGGATGGAACGGCCGGCGATCGCTGCGACCGTCGACTCCAGGTAGCCCGCCTCGTTGAGCGAGTCCGAGTGCAGCGCGACCTGCAGGCCGTGCTCGTCGGCGGCCTTGAGAGCTGCGTCGATCGCTGCCGGGGTCGAGCCCCAGTCCTCGTGCACCTTGTAGGCGGCTGCGCCGGCCAGCGCCTGCTCGGCCAGCCCGGCCGCGGAGACGGTGTTGCCCTTGCCCATCAGCACCAGGTTGACCGGCATGTCGTCGAGCGCGCGGTGGATGGTCTCCAGGTGCCACGGTCCGGGGGTGACCGTGGTGGCCTTGGAGCCTTCCGAGGGTCCGGTGCCGCCGCCGCCGACCGTGGTGATCCCGGTGGAGATCGCCTCGACGATCTGGGACCGGGACAGCAGGTGCACGTGGACGTCGATCGCCCCGGCGGTGAGGATCTTCCCCTCGCCGCTGACCACGTCCGTGCCCGGTCCGATGACCAGGTCGGGGTGGACGCCGTCGGCGATGTCGGGGTTGCCGGAGCGACCCAGGGCGACGATCCTTCCGCCGCGGATGCCGACGTCGGCACGGACGATGCCCCAGTGGTCGAGCACGAGGGCGTTGGTGATCACCGTGTCGAGCGCACCCTCGGACCGCGGCACCGTCGACTGGTTCATCGACTCGCGGATCGACTTGCCGCCGCCGAAGACCGACTCCTCGCCACCCGCGGTCAGGTCGTCCTCGACCTCGATCCACAGGTCGGTGTCGCCCAGGCGCACCTGGTCGCCGGTCGTGGGACCGTAGAGCGCGGCGTACTCGGTCCTGCTGATCTCCACCATCACGCCTCCTTGACCTGGATGCCGGGAACGACCCGGGCACCCTTGAACGCCACGATCGCGACCTCACGCGACGCGCCCGGCTCGAACCGGCGCGAGGTGCCGGCGGGGATGTCGAGCCGGAACCCCTCGGCCGCCTCGCGGTCGAAGTCGAGAGCGGAGTTCACCTCGGCGAGGTGGATGTGGGAGCCGATCTGGACCGGCCGGTCGCCGGTGTTGAGGACGACCAACGTACGCCGCTCCGACTCGCTCCGGTCGGTGTTGAGCCGGATGGTGCCGTCGGCGACGCGTACGGCTCCGGGACCGCTGGACTGCATGGACATCTCCGCTTCAGGCGATCGGTTGGTGGATGGTGACGAGCTTGCGGCCGTCGGGGAAGGTCGCCTCGACCTGCACCTCGACGAGCATGTCGACCACGTCGGGCATGACCTGCTCGCGGGTCAGCACGGCACGCCCCTGCGTCATCAGGTCGGAGACCAAGGCGCCCTCACGCGCACGCTCGATCACCCAGGTGGAGAGGAGCGCCACCGACTCGGGGTAGTTGAGGAGCACCCCACGGGCGAGCCGGTCGCGAGCGACCATCCCGGCCACGGACAGCAGCAGCTTCTCGGTGTCGGACGGGGTCAGATGCATCTCGCCAACTCTCTGGACGGCCGGCCTAGACGGCCAGCTGGGATCGGACGTGATCGTGCGCCTCGGAGCCGCCGTCACCGCGCGCGGTGATCCGGCCGGACTCGAGGATGTAGTAGGCAGAGGCCGTACGCAGCGCGAACCCGACATGCTGCTCGACCAGCAGCACGGTGAGGTCGCCGCGACCGGTGAGCTCGGCGATCACCCGCTCGATCTCGGCGACGACGTTGGGCTGGATGCCCTCGGTCGGCTCGTCGAGGATGAGCAGCCGCGGCCTGGTGAGCAGCGTACGCGCGATCGAGAGCTGCTGGCGCTGGCCGCCGGAGAGCAGCCCGGCCCGCCTGCCGAGCAGGTCCTTCAGCGCGGGGAACAGGTCGAGCATCTCGCTGATCCCCGCTCGGTCGCCGACGAGCTGGAGGTTCTCCAGCGCGGTCATGTCGCCGAAGCTCTGCTGACCCTGCGGGACGTAGCCCAGGCCCCGCTTGACGCGTGCGCTCGGGCGCAGCGCGGTGACGTCCTCGCCGTCGAGCAGCACCCGGCCGCTCTTGGCCCGGACCAGCCCGACCGCCGCCTTGAGCAGGGTCGTCTTGCCGGCGCCGTTGTGTCCCATCAGCGCCACCGCGGCGCCGGTCGGGACCTCGAGGCTGACCTCGTGGAGCACCGTGGTGCGGCCGTAGCCGCCGGTGACCGACTCGATCCTCAGCATCAGGCGTCCTCCCCTGTTCCCGTGCTCGTCTCGGTCACCCCGGCGACGGTGTCGCCCAGGTAGACCCGTTGCACCTCGGCGTCTGCCCGGATCTCGGCAGCCGTACCCTCCGCGATCACCTTCCCGGCATGCAGGACGGTGACGACGTCGGCGAACCGGCGGACGAAGTCCATGTCGTGCTCGATGACCACGACGGTCCGCTCCGGGCTGATCCGGCGCAAAAGCTCCCCGGTCGCCTCCCGCTCCTCGGCCGACATCCCGGCGACGGGCTCGTCGAGCAGCATCACCGAGGAGTCCTGCACCAGCAGCATGCCGATCTCCAGCCACTGCTTCTGCCCGTGCGAGAGCACACCCGCCGGCCGGTCCGCCAGCTCTGTGAGCCCCACGGTCTCCAGCACCTCTGCGACCTGCTCGGGTGTCCCCCGCCGCGGCAGCATCAGCCGCCACCGCGCCCGGTGCACGCCTGCGGCGATGTCGAGGTTCTGCAGCACACTGAGCTCCTCGAAGACCGTGGCGGTCTGGAACGTACGCCCCACCCCGAGGCGGGTGATCCGGTGCGATGCCAGCGAAAGCAGATCGCGTGTGCGATAGCGCGCCTCACCACTTCCGCTCGCCAGCCCGGTCAGGGCGTCCACGAGGGTCGTCTTCCCGGCGCCGTTGGGACCGATCAGGAAGTGCAGCCGGCCCGGCTCCAGAGTCAGGGACACCCCGTCGATCGCCACGAACCCGTCGAACTCGACCCGCAGGTCGCTGACCTCCAGCGTCTCCGTGCTCATACCGTGACCTCCTCAGCCACTCGCGACTCGGGTTCCTCGGACCTCTCGGGCTCCGAACGCCGCGAGAACAGGCCTTTCACCAGCCCCAGCAGCTGAGCCAGCCCGCCCGGCAACAGCAGGATGACCAGCACGAACAGCGCACCCTGGAAGTAGGACCACGACCCAGGGAATGCCTCGGAGAGCGAGGTCTCGGCATAGCCGATCAGGAGCGCACCGACGGCCGGGCCGAGCAGCGAGGCCCGCCCGCCCAGTGCGACCCCGGCGAGCAGCCCGATGGAGGCGACGACGCCGACGTCGTCGGGCGAGACGATCCCGGCGATCGGCACGAAGAGCGCACCGCCGATCGAGGCGAGGACGGCCGCGATGACGTACGCCGCCAGCTTGACGTTGGCCGGGTCGGTGCCCAGGAACCGCACCCGCTCCTCGCCGTCGCGGACGGCGACCAGCAGCTCACCGAACCGGGTGCTGTAGAGCCAGGCCATCACCAGGATCGAGACCAGCAGGATCCCGGCGGCGATGAAGTAGAGCATCCGCTTGTTGGCCGGGTCGAACAGGGCGTACCCGAAGAAGCCCTGGAAGTTGTTGAGGCCGTTGGCGCCGCCGGTGGTCTTCACCTGGCCGACGAGCAGGATCGCGAAGGCGGCGGCGAGCGCTTGGCTCAGGATGGCGAAGTACGCCCCCTTGATCCGCCGCTTGAAGACCGCGAGCCCCAGCAGGCCCGCCACCAGTGCCGGGAGGACGAGGATGACGACCAGCGCCAGCCCGCCGCTGCGCAGCGGCTCCCACCAGCCCGGCACCGTGGCGTCACCGTAGAGCGCCATGAAGTCCGGCACCCCGCCCGGGCCGGCGTCGGCGAGCTTGAGGTGCATCGCCATCGCGTAGGCACCGATGCCGAAGTAGAGCCCCTGGCCGAGCACCAGCATCCCGCCACGACCCCAGGCCAGGCCGATGCCGACCGCCGCGATGGCGTAGCAGCAGTACTTCGCCAGCAGGCCGAGGCGGAAGTCGGACAGGACGGCCGGGGCGAGGACGAGCAGGGCGACCGCGAGCAGCAGCCAGCCGACGTACGGATAGCTGTGCTTGATTCTTGAGGTCTTCATGCCAGGCTCCTGGTCCGGACCGAGAGGATGCCCTGCGGGCGCAGCTGCAGGAACGCGACGATCGCCAGGAAGACGATCACCTGGGCGACCGAGCCGGTCAGGGCGTGGGCGAGGAACGCCTGCAGCAGGCCGATCCCGAGAGCCGCGACGATCGTGCCCTTGAGGTGCCCGATGCCGCCGACCACGACCACGAGGAACGCCTGGACGATGTAGGACGTGCCGAGGTTGGGGCCGGTCGACCCGAGCAGCGTGAGCGCCACGCCGGCGACACCGGCCAGACCGGACCCGATGAAGAAGGTGGCCCGGTCGGTACGGCGGGTCGAGATGCCGATGGTCTCGGCGAGGTCGCGGTTGCCGACGGTCGCCCGGATCTGCCGCCCGAGGGCGGTGAACCGGAGCACCGCCAAAAGGGCGGCCACGCACGCTGCGGCCAGGACGATGATGAAGAGCCTGGTCAGCGGGAAGTCGTAGCCCAGGATCGGGATCGACCCGTCCAGCCAGCCCGGCGCGGGCACCTCCTTGGCCGGCGCCCCGAAGATGTCGCGCGCGACCTGCTGCAGGACGAGACCGACGCCGTAGGTGACCAGCAGCGTATCCAGCGGACGGGCGTACATCCACCGCAGCACGCTCGCCTCGAGCGCCAGCCCGAGCAGCCCACCGATCACGAACCCCACGGGGAGCGCGATCAGCAGACTCAGCTCGGTGCTGGCGACGATGGTCGAGACGACATAGGCGGTGTACGCGCCGGCCATGATGAACTCGCCGTGGGCCATGTTGATCACGCCCATCTGACCGAAGGTCAGGGTGAGCCCGAGGGCGATGAGGAGCAGGACCGCACCGGCGGAGATGCCGGTGAAGACCTGGGCGAGCAGCGCGTCCAACGGGCTAGTTCTTCCACCAGTCGTAGGACTTCAGGTACGGGTCCGGCTCGATCGGCTTGTCGCTCGACCAGACCGTGTCGATCAGGCCCTCGGAGTTCACCTGGCCGATGAGCGCGGTCTTGGCGATGTGGTGGTTCTCGCCGTCGACCTCGACGGTGCCCTCCGGCGCGTCGTAGGTGACGCCGTCGGAGGCGTCGATGACGTCCTCGACGGCGAACGAGTCCGCCTTCTCGACCATGCCCTTCCACAGGTGCAGCGAGGTGTAGGCGGCCTCCATCGGGTCGGAGGTGACCGCCTTGGCGCCGTTGGCCGCCTTGAAGTCGGTGACGAACTTCTGGTTCACCGGGCTGTCGATGGTCTGGTAGTAGTTCCAGGCGGTGTACTGCCCCTCGAGGTTGCCCACGCCGACGCCCGGGACCTCCTCCTCGGCGATCGAGACCGAGAGCACCGGCATCGCCGAAGCGGTCAGGCCCTTGCCCTTGTACTCCTTGAAGAAGGCCACGTTGGAGTCGCCGTTGAGGGTGTTGAAGACCGCGTCCGCGCCGGCGGCCTTGACCTTGTCGACGACGGTGCCGAAGTCGGTCGAGCCCAGGGGCTGGTACTCCTCGCCGAGGACCTCGATGCCGTTGGCGGCTGCGTACTGCTTGATGATCTTGTTGGCCGTGCGCGGGAAGACGTAGTCGGAGCCGACCAGGAAGATCGACTCGATCTTCTTCTCCTGCTTGAGGAAGTCGAGGGCGGGGATGATCTGCTGGTTGGTGGTGGCGCCGGTGTAGAAGATGTTGTGCGAGGACTCCAGGCCCTCGTACTGCACCGGGTAGAAGAGCAGCGCGTCGTTGCCCTCGAAGACCGGCAGCATCGCCTTGCGCGAGCTGGAGGTCCAGCCGCCGAAGACCGCCGCGACGCAGTCGTCCTGGATCAGCTTCGTCGCCTTCTCGGCGAAGACGGTCGGCTCGGACTGGCCGTCCTCGCTGACGATCTCGAGCTTCTTGCCGAGCACGCCACCGTCGGCGTTGATCTCCTCGGCTGCCATGGACAGGGACTTGAAGACGGTCGTCTCGCTGATCGCCATCGTCCCGGACAGGGAGTTGAGGAAGCCGATCTTGATGGTGTCGCCGCTGGTGTCGACGCAGCTCTCGCTGGTCGCGGTGTCACCGGTCTTGGCGCCGCCGCAGGCGGTCGCGGTCATGCCCAGGGCAAGCACCGAGCTGGCCGCAAGGACGCGGCTCGAGAATTTCGTACGCACGGGATGGGGGTCCTTCCATCGGACAATTGCTCTCGAATGGAAGGAATCTAGGGATGGGTTGTTTCGCGGATGTGTCGGGCTCCGCGGCGATTTGTTTCCAGACGGAAACGCCTTCAGTCGGCCGAGCTCAAGGGAGGGTGTCGAGGACCGTCCGCAGGTCGCGGGCGACCCTGGCGACGGCCTCGGTCTGCTGGCGGGCGCGGATCTCCCGGGCTGCCGAGGCGCCCACCGGCGAGAGCGCGACCACGGCGCGGCGCTTGTCCTCGGCATGGATCTTGCGCAGCACCAGCCCGCGCTCGACCAGCCGGTCGACGTGCCTGGTCAGGGTGCCGGCCGGGAGCGCGGCGCCATCCGCGAGGCGCGTCATCGTCTGGCCCGGATCGTCGAGCAGCACGCTGAGGATGCGCCACTGCTCCGCGGTGAGGTCGAACTCGGCGTACGCCTCGGCGAGCGCTCGCTCGATCCGGCGCTGCGCCCGGGCGAGCAGCACGGCGAGATCCGCTACGGCCGTCTCCATGGCGTCCTCCCACGAATGTCTGCTGGATGCCCGCTGCGCCGAGGGCCCGACTCCCGTACCCTAACCATCCATCGGCTCAATGGTGAGTCATCCGTCCGCTTCAGCTGGTCTGGTTCGTCTGGGAGCAGGTGCCGATGTCTCCGCCGTCGTTCACCCCGGCGTCCCATGCCCTGCTGGGCCTCGCACCTCGTCCGCCGGGCGCCCTCTCGATCGCGTTCGTGGTGCCGATGCAGGGTCCGACGGGCATCTACGGCCCCGGCTGCCTGGCCTGCGGCGAACTCGCCGCCGAGGAGCTGAACGCAGGCGGCGGGATCGCCGGGAAGCCGGTCGAGCTGGTCGCGATCGATGCCGGGCGCGCTCCCCACGAGGTCGCCGCCGAGGTCGCCCGGCTCGTCGAGCTAGGCCGGGTCGACGCGATCGCCGGCTGGCACATCTCCGCCGTACGCCAGGCGATCACCGCCCGCGTCGGCGGCCGGACCCTCTACGCCTTCGCCGCCATGCACGAGGGCGGCGACGACACCCCTGGGGTCTTCATGATCGGGGAGCGCCCGGTCAACCAGCTGCTCCCCGCCACCGCCTGGATGCGCGCCAACCACGGCGTCTCCCGCTGGGCGGTGGTCGGCAACGACTACGTCTTCCCGCGCGTCACCGGGTCCACGGCCCGGGCGGCGCTGCGCGGGTCGCCGTCGGAGGTCGTGAGCGAGACGTACGTCCCGCTGGGGACCCGCGACTTCGCCGGCGTGCTGCGTGGCCTCGAGGGCGGCGAGCAGGACGGGGTGATCATGCTGCTGATGGGGCAGGACGCGGTGCACTTCAACCGCCAGTTCGCCGCCGCCGGGCTGAGCTCGTCGCTGACCCGTCTGAGCCCTGCGGTCGAGGAGAACACCCTGCTCGCCGGTGGCGCCGGCGCCAACGCCAATGTCTTCGCGGCCGCCGCCTACTTCGACGGCCTCACCACCCCCGAGTCGGCGGGTCTGGCCGAGCGCTACTACCGCAGCTTCGGCGAGTACGCGCCCTCCCTCAACGCTGTCGGCGAGTCCTGCTACGAGTCGCTGATGTTCCTGCGCCAGATCGGCGACGCCTGCGGTTCTCTCGAGGTCGAGCCCGCGCTGCGCCTCACCGACCACCACAGCTACTCCAGCCCCCGCGGCCTGATGCGCATGCACGGCAACCTCGTCGACCAGGACGTCTACATCGCCGCCGCCGACGGCCTCCGCTTCGAGATCCAGGAGCAGATCGCGTACGCCTCCTGACGCCTGCGTCGGTCCGTTGACTTCGAGCGCGCTCCAACTCCTAGCGTGCGCGACATGACGTACGAGAACCCGACCCAGGACCCCACCGCCCGCGCCGCCCGCCACGACCACGGCCGCGAGATCCTCGACGCGATCGACGGCGAGGCCGGCGCCCGAGTCATCGACTCCCTCGCCGACATCGCCCCGGAGCTCGGCCACCAGGTCGTCGCCTGGGGCTTCGGCGAGATCTACGCCCGCCCGGGCCTCGAGCCGCGAGACCGACAGCTCGTCACCCTCGGCATGCTGACCGCCCTGGGTGGTTGCGAGCCCCAGCTCGAGGTCCACATCAACGCCGCCCTCAACGTAGGCCTGACCCCCGAACAGATTATCGAGGCATTCCTCCACTCCGCCGTCTACTGCGGCTTCCCCCGCGCCCTGAACGCCACCTTCACCGCCAAGAAGGTCTTCGCTGAACGCGGCCTCCTCCCCCTCGCCTGAGCGCGACATGATCAGGCGGCAAGGGTGTGATCGCGGAGCATGCGGCGCAGTCTGAGCTCTGCTGGCGATAGTGGCGGATCTGGTGACCAGGTTTCGGGTGGCGGGCTGATGTAGCTGTGCCCGGTGGGTGTGGTGGTGATGATGGTGCCGTCGGGTCCTGGTCTGGCCCGCCAGCCGAGGGCTTCCTTGGCCTGATTGCACCGTTCGCACAGACCTTGCAGGTTCTCGGCTCTGGTTTCGCCGCCGTCGGCGTGGCGTTCGACGTGGTCGACGTTGCGGATCGGGGCGTCGCAGCCGTTGGTGCGGCAGATCCCGCCGTCACGGGTCGCGATGAACTCCGACAGCCCCTCGGGCGCCTTCCTGGCGCGTGATTCCATCGCGACCAGTTGCCCGGCGGGGTCGGTGAACAGGCGACGGACGAACACCTCGGCGTCGGCGAGGGCTGCGCGGGCCCAAGCGGCGGGGACGGGTCCGTAGCCCTCGACCATGGCCGGCTGATCGGCGTCGCCGGTGAGGGAGTCGGCTGTCATCACGATCTTGACCTCGATGCGAGGTTTCGCATCGGTGGTGCTGCGGCCGGTGATCCGGTCGACGAGGGTGTCGGCCATGACCTGGCCACGGGTCCGCTCGTCGCCCGCAGCCGCAGCGGTCTTGGCCGCTTGGTCGAGTGCGGCGAAGACCGCGACGCTGTCCTTGACCGGGAGCAGGGCGTCGAGCCAGGTCATCGTGTCCGGGGCAGGGCGGAGGCTGACGCGGCGGTCTTTCACAGCGTTCGCGGCCCGGGCCACGACAGATGCCTGGTCCAGGGTGATGGCGAGCTTCTTGGCGGCGTTCTCGAGCTGCCGCAACCCCATCGACACCGCCTTGGCAGACTCGCCGCCAGGACCCGTGGCGCAGAGGTCGTAGTCGATGACCCGACGATCATCCAACGACAGGCAGGCGGTTTCACGGGCCAGGATGGTGGCCTGCCATTGCGAGAACAGCCCGGCTCTCATCAGTGCGAAGGTGTGCGGCATCTCGTTGATCAGGATCTTCGCGAGCCCGAGGAGCTTGGCGCCCTTCTCGGGCGAGACCCGCCGCGCGAGCGCGACCTGGGAGGCAACCCCTTCGCCGAGCCTGCGGGCAGGAACCCCAGCCTCTGATTGGCGTGCCCGGACGGCTTCGTCGAGACGTACCGCCGCTTCTGCCTGCACAGCCTCAGCAGTGCACTTCACCGCTTCGAGACCAGCAATCCAATCGACCAGCTCAGCCTCGGACGCACCCGAAGGCGGCCCTGCGAGGAGGTGGTCGATCGTCTCGTACATGCGCCTTATTATATGCTATCGAGCACTCCGCCGCGACCTATTTAAGCAGGTCAGATGACAGTTACGCGGTCAGCGAACAAGCAACGTGAACTCCGCGCCACTCTCTCGCCGCCGCCCCGATACAGGCGAAATCTTTCTCGATCGGGTGCCGAGTCAAGGACCGCGAAGCGGCCGGCGAAGCCGGCGCCCGAAGGGCGTCCTTGACGCGGCGCGCGATCGAGAAACACTCAAGGCAAGGGTCGGCGGCGAACCTCGGAACGAAGAACGGTCGCCAAGCGAGCTCTCCCGCAGAAGCGAACCGTGTTGGTCTCGACACGCCTCCGCCTAGCGGCTCCGGCGGCTCGACCAGCGGATAGGCGAAAGCCCCGGAGCACGACGCGCTCCGAGGCTCTCATGCGATCCGGCGAGAATCAGGCGATGTGGAAGTCGCTCACGTTGACGTCCACGGCCTCGACGTCGATGTCGAAGTAGTCCTCGACGGCCTCGATGACCCGGGTGCGGATGGTGACGGCGTTGGCCTTGACCGGGGTGCCGTACTCGATCACGTAGGACACCGTGACGTTGGCGACGTCGTCGGCGATGTCGACCACGGTGCCCTCGTCGTCGATGGCGTGTACGCCGTCGACCTTGGCCACGATGTGGTGGACCAGGCGCTCGACAAGACCCTCGCTCACCGTCGACTTCCCGCGCTCCTCGCGGGCGGCACGGGCGGCACGCAGCACGCCGGTCAGGGTCGAGTCGGCGGTCGGCTCCGGCTCGACGACCGGCTCCGGCGCGAAGCCGGGGGCCGGGGCCTCGGTCACGGTCTCCTCCGCCGCGGCGGGCTCCTCCTCGACGGGCTCGGTCTCCTCGGCGACGGTGTCGACGGCATCGGCGACCTCCTCGGCGGGTGCCTCGGTGGCGTCCTCGGTCAGCGCCTCGTCGACGACCGTCTCGGTGTCCTCGACCTCGTCCTCGTCCTCGGTCTCCACCGGCGACTCCTCGACGACGTCGGTCGGCTCGACGGCCGCCTCGACCTCCTCGGTCACCTCGGTCACCTCGGCAGGCTCGTCAACAACCTCCTCAGCAGCCTCGGCAGTCACGTCGCTGCCCGCGGCCTCGGCCTCGGTCGACTCGTCGGTCTCGGCAGCCAGGACCACGTCCTCGGTCTCCGTCGGCGCCTCCTCGGCAGCGACCTCGTCGACAGCGATCTCCTCGGCCGGCGCCTCGTCCTCGACGACGTCGACGATCTCCTCGTCGCCCTCGACCGACTCGGTCACGTCAGCAGCCTCGTCGACAACCTCGTCGGCCGACTCGAACGTCTCCTCTGCCTCGACATCGGTCAGCTCGTCCTCCGCCTCACCGACGGTCTCGTCGGCCGACTCGACGGACTCCACGACCTCTACCTCGGACGCCTCACCCTCGTCCGCGGTCACCACGACGTCCTCGACCTCGGTCGGCTCGTCGACAGCGACCTCCTCGGCGAGCGCCTCACCCTGCGGCTCGACGCCGGTCTCCTCGGCCTGGTCCGACTCGATCGCGTCGGCGGATACGAAGGTGTCCTCGGCGTCGACCTCGACCTCGGTCGCGTCGGCGACGTCCTCGGTCGCACCCTCGACGACAACGTCCTCGGTGACGACCTCGTCCGCGGTGTCCGTGACCTCGGCGTCGGCCGCGTCGGCAACGGCCTCGGTCTCGACCGGCGCCTCGTCGACCGGCGCGTCCTCAGTCGGCTCCTCGACAGCGGCCTCCTCGACCTCCTCGGTGGTCTCGACGACGGGGGCTTCGGCGTCGACGCCCTCGAGCGGCGCCTCGTACGTGCCCTCGGTCTCGACCGCCTCGGCCGGAACCTCGTCAACAGGAGCCTCGGCGGGCTCGGTCTCGGCGACCTCACCCACGACGTCGCTGCCCACCTCGACCTCCTCTACGGCGAGCTCGGCCACCTCGGCCGCCGGGGTCTCCTCGGTGTCGGTGATGACGTGCTCGGGGTCGGAGAGCGGGTCGAGGGAGGGGGCCTCGGCGACGGGCTCGATGACGGTCTCGGCAACCGGCACGACGGCCGGCTCAACAGCCGGCTCGGCAACCGGCGGCGCAGGGGGCTCGGTGACGTACGCACTGGCCTCGGGGGCGGCCAGGCTCTCGCCGTAGCCGGGAGCGGAGACGTCGATCGACTCGCCCTCCCCGGCCTTCGGCTGCTCGGTCTTGTGACGGTTGAAGATGCCGCTGATGAAGTCGGACATGGCTTCGCATTCCTTCGAGTGAGGGGAGGGTTTTGGTCGAGCGCTCACAACTGGGCGTGATGCTAGGGCTGGCACGCAGTGAGTCGGGTCACGTGTCTTTGATTCCCTTGTCTTGTACCCCAACGGTGACCGGCATGAGGAGTGCCTGTGTCAAACCTTCCGGGGACATTCGCCCACCGTTCAGCCAACGTCGGAGACCCACCGGAGCACGCGCTGTAGAACGACGGAAGAGCACGTACGTCACGACAGAACCGCTCGGGGAGAGACGATGAATCCACTGCTGCTCCCACTGGTCGCCGCACAGGCCGCGTACGTCAATCGGACCATCGGAAAGGAGCCTCGTCCGGAGGGCCCGACGAAGGGTTTCGTGACGGCTCCGGAGGCCGAGGATGGATCCATTCCGCTGCGCCTACTGGTGATCGGCGACTCGTCCGCGTCGGGGAGGGGCGCGCCCACCCACGACCTCGCCTTCGCCGGGTCGATGGCGCGTGCGATCGCGAAGCGGACCGAGCGGTCGGTCGAGTGGCGGGCGCTCGGGAAGTACGGCGCGACCAGCGAGCGGATCCGGCACGGCATCCTCACCAAGGTCACCGGCGAGTGGGACCTCGCCGTGCTCCTGGTGGGCGTCAACGACATCCTCGCGCGCCGCTCGGTCGAAGCCTGGACGCGCGATCTGACCGCGATCGTCGAGACCCTCCAGGAGCACGCCGCACACACCGTCCTCCCCGGGATCCCGGAGTTCGGCGCGTTCCCGTCACTCCCCCGCACCTTGCGGCGATACCTCGCCGAGCGCGGGGAGGCGCTCGACGTGGCAGCGCGGCTGGTCTGCGCCGGACGTACGTCGGTGCAGTGGGTCAGCTCCGCCGACCTCGGTCCCGCGGAGCTGTCCTTCTTCGCCGCCGACGGGTTCCACGCCTCGCCGGCGGGCTATGAGCGGTGGGCGCAGGCGATCTGCGACCACCTCGACTTCTAGCGTCGATCTCTAGCTGGGCACCACCAGCTGGGCGAGCGGTACGTGGTGCTGGCCGGCATGGGTGTCGCGGTCGCGCAGCGAGCCCTGCGAGACCGGGCGCGGGTAGGAGATCTTGACGACGTTGAGCGACGGGATCCGGAAGATCTGGACCGACCCGGGATCGACGCGGTAGAGACCGGCGACGACGTCCTCGTCGAGGAAAGTCTCGTCGGCCGCGATCCGGTAGCCCTCGGCGTCGCGCATGAACAGCTCCATCGTGATCCAGAACGGCCCGGCGTTCTTGGAGCGGACCTCGGTCGCGAGGTCCCCCAGGGTGGTCTCAGACATCGTGCTTCTCTCCGATCTCGGTGCTGAACTCGGTGCTGAACTCGGTGCGGAACATCGCGGTCGGGGTGAGGCTGTCGACGGCGTGGTTGAGCACGAACTCGTACGCAGCGCCCCGCTCGACCTCGGCCGGCGACCCGGGGAACGCCAGGCTGGGCAGGTAGTCCATGTCCTGGGCCGGCAGGTGCAGCATCAGCGGGTTGGCGACCTTGGCGACCGCGGTGGCCAAGGCCTGGTCGGCGGCCCGGACGAGCAGCATCACCCCGACCTCGCGCGGCGGCTCGGTGGACGGGTCGAGATCGCCGAGGACCGCGTTGTAGCCGTAGAGACGCAGGTCGTAGTCGTAGTCCTCGCGGGTCAGGCCCAGGGTCTGCTCGACCCGCTGGGTGAACACGACGTGCATCAGCGAGGCCCAGCCCTCGATGTCCTTGAGGATCAGCGGGTCCCGGATCGCGGAGAACGACATCGTCTCGTAGCCGGTGATCCGGGCACCCTCGAGCTTGATCGTGTGCTGCTCGGCGTGATGGAACCGCGACCCCTCGACACGCACCCGCCGCTCGTCGAGCGCGGTGTAGACGGCATCGCGCACGTCCAGGGTGCCGTCCGGCTCTCGCATCTCGAACGGGTTCGCCGTCTCGTACAGCATGTGGGCGGCCACCGAGATCGGCGTGCACGCGGCGCTCTCGTCGAGCGGCTCGATGGTGAACCCGGTCCGGTCGATGGTCGCGAAGACTCCGCCCATCCGCGGGTTGGTCGTGCACTGGCCGCCGCACTCGACGATCTTGGCCGCGTGCCAGGTCGGCCCGGCGGGCATCCCCTTCAGCAAGGCGTACGCAGCGGCGTTGGCCGTGTCGGTCGCCCGCCCGGCCAGGACCACCTGAGCCCCGGCCGAGAGCGCCTCGGCGATCGGCTCGTGGCCCATCATGGCGACGATGTGGGTGCAGTCCTCGAGGGTCGCACCGTCGAGGTCGCCCAGCGGCGGCAGCGGGTGGATCCGGCCGGCCTCGAGCGGCTCCTTCAGGTCGGGGGCGCGCTGCTCGCTGTAGATCCGGGCGACCTTCATCGACAGGCCCTCCTCGGCGAGCAGGCCGGCGACGATCCCGGCGACCCAGTCGACGCCGTCGTCCGTGCCGCTGGTGCCGCAGGAGCCGACGATGATCGGGATCCGGGCCCCGGCCGCTGCCCGGAGCAGGAGCCGCAGGTCGCGGGCGACCGCGGCGGCGGTGGTCTTCGGCTTCGAGGCACCCAGGTAGTAGGGACCGGAGTCGGTGGAGCCGCCGTCGACGGCGATCACGTCCGCTCCCAGCGCGATCCCACGGGTGATCGTCTCCTCCGGGAACCCGGCGCCGAGCATCCCGCTGGGCACCAAGATGCTGACGGAGTCAGCGTTGTCGCTGGTCATCTGTTGTTTCTCTCCTCGATCAGGTGGGCGTTGACAGCATGTTTCGGGCAGCCCGCGAGCGCGTCGAGGAGCTCGCGGGCTCCCTCGAGGCCGGCGGCCCGGCGGGCCTCGGCGGTCTGCCCGGCCAGGTGGGAGTGGACGACGATCCCGGGCACCCCGCGCAGCGGGCTCTCGGCCGGCAGCGGCTCCTCGGCGACCACGTCGAGCGCCGCTCCGGCGATCCGGCCCTCACGTACGGCGGCGACGAGCGCGTCCTCGTCGACGATCGCGCCGCGGGCGGTGTTCACCAGCACCGACCCAGGCTTCATCAGCGCGAACGCGGCGGTGTCGAGCATCCCCCGCGTTCGTGGGGTGAGCGCGGTGTGGACCGACACGTAGTCGGCCGATGCCAGCAGCTCGGGCAGCTCGACGAACCGGACCTCCGGGTCGGTCCGCTCGGCCTCGGCGACAGCAGTCGTGCACAGCACGCTCATCCCGAACGCCCGGGCCAGCGGCACGACCGCACGGGCGGCGGCGCCGTAGCCGATCAGGCCCAGGGTGGAGCCGCGCAGCTCGCGGCCGTCCTCACGTGGCCAGCCGCCGGCCGCGACAGCGGTCGCGGTCTCGACCAGCCGGCGGGAGGAGGCGAGGAGCAGCCCCATGGTGTACTCGGCGACCGCGTTGGCGTTGATCCCGGGCAGGTTGCTGACCGTGATCCCGGCACGTGCGGCCGCCTCGACGTCGATCGCGTCATAGCCGACCCCGGTGCGTACGACGGCCCTCAGACGGTCCGCGGACGCGAGGACCTCGGCGGTGAGCGGGTCGTGACCGACCAGGGCACCCTCGACCCCGGCGAGGTCGGCGACCAGATCCCCGGACCGGTAGCGGGTCTCGTGGCCCCGGGAGCGGAGGAGGTCGTCGACCTCGTCGCCGGGCCGCAGGTAGTCGGTGGTGATCAGGATCCGGGCCACCGCGCTCACACCGCCCGTTCGACGTCGCCGCGCCGCTGGAGGCGGTCGATCCGCACCACGATCACGACCGCGACCGTCGCGACGACCGCGATGTCGAGCAGCATCGTCTGCCAGCCCAGGATGTCGACGGCTCCGCCGATCAGGGCCGGACCGAGGAAGGCACCGCTCTGCCAGCCCACCGCATAGAGCGCTGCGTACGTCCCGAAGACCCGCGCCGACGGCGCCAGGTTCCACAGCACGACGACGGCGTTGACCAGGAAGGCCGAGGCACCGGCGGCGCCGATGCAGAACGCCACCACGGTGCCGGTCGGGGTCTGCACCAGGGTGCCGAGGACCATGGCGGCCGCGAAGATCGCCATCCCGGCGATCATGGTGCGCAGCCGGCCGAAGCGCTCGGCGAACAGGGCGGTCGGATAGGCCGCGAGCAGGAACGCGACCCCGCTCGGCAGCGTGATCCCGCCCGCGTCGCCGCGCGAGAGCCCGAGGGTCTCCATGCCGTAGGGCGTCACCAGCGCGCGCGAGCCGGCCCAGGCGCTGCCGAAGACCAGGATCGCCACGATCAGCAGCAGCCGGCTGCGGTCGGTGTCGCGCACGATCTCCCAGATGGTGTCGCGGATGCGTGCCTGTCCGACCGACGTCGACTCCTCGGCGGCGTCCTCGGCCACTGCCGCCTGGTAACCGGGCGAGGAGCTGTCGCGGATCGAGAGGCACAGCACGGTGACCGAGACGAGGGTGATCAGCGCGATCACCGCGAAGGCGAGGGCCGGGTGGTCGTCGACCAGCACGATGCTGACCACGGCCGCGACGATAACGGTGAGGCTGGAGGCGATCTTGACCGCGGCGTTGGCACGGCTGCGGCGCTCGGGGGCGATGAAGTCGGGCACCAGCGCCTCGCCGATCGGCTTGAACGAGTTCGAGACCAGCGCGAACGCGACGATGACGACGATCAGCAGCGGCAGCGAGTCAGCGGTGTGCGGCAGGGTCACGAACAGCAGCGCCGCGAGCGGCATCCCGACGGCGAGGTAGGGCATCCGCCGGCCCCAACGGGTGCGCGTCCGGTCGGACCGGTTGGCCATCCACGGCTGGATGAAGATGCCGAACAGGTTGTCCATGCCCATGATGAAGCCGACGAGAGCGGCGCTGGCGAGGTGGTCGCGCAGCAGCGGCGGCACCTGGCTGTCGTAGAAGTTCCACATCGACTCCTGGGCGAAGACCGCCAGCGCGACGAGAAGGGTGATCCGGCGGGGCCCGAGCTGCCGTGGTGGTGCGGTGGGGATGGTGGTGCTCACGAGACGGACCTCCGTGATCTCTGCATGGTCCCGGCATGGACCCTGCGGGCTGTGGCGGCGCTCACAGTAGTTTTGCTACAGCAAAAGAGTCAAGAGGTGGCACTGTTGGAAAAGTGGCCTAGGATCAGGACCATGTCGATCTCCTCCCCCGAGACCACCCCGGAGACCACGACGGTGGCCGAGCGCGTCTATCAGGCCTTACGCGGCCAGATCGGCTCCGGCGAGCTCGAGCCCGGCGCCAAGGTGACCGAGCGAGGCATGGCCGAGCGCCTCGGCGTCAGCCCGACCCCGGTCCGCGAGGCGATCCGGCGGCTCGAGCTCGACGGCCTCGTGGAGCGAGTGGGCCCGCGTACGACACTGGTGGCCCGGATCGAGGAGGACGCCAGCCACGACCTGGCCGAGGTGGAGGTCGCGCTGCGCGGCCTGGCCGCCCGGTTCGCCGCGCGGCATGCGACCGACGACGAGCTCGACGAGCTCGACCGGCTGCTCGATGAGGCCGACGACCTGGTGATCCTGATCCGGGCACGTCATCGCGACGGCAAGCCGGTCGAGAAGCACGCCGACCGCTTCCTCGACGTCCTCGGCCGCTTCAACGAGCAGGTCAACGCCGCGGCCCACAACCCGGTTCTCGTACGCCTCCTCGAGCAGTCCCGCTCGCTGAGCCGGTCGCGGCAGCGGGAGATCTCCCGGGCGCACCTGCTCGCCGGCGACGAGTTCGGCGCCGACCGCTACGCCGAGCACCGTGCCCTCGTGATCGCCCTGCGCGCTCGCGACGCCGCAGAGTCCGAGCGCATCGTCACCGAGCACGCCGCCCGCGGACTCCTCGACCTGCGGCGCGAGCAGTAGACGTGGCGGGAGTCTTCACCGGCTTCGCCACGATCACCGTCCTCATCGCCCTCGGCGCACTCCTCGCCCAGCTCCGGATCCTGGACGAGCGCGGCCAGCGGACGCTCTCGACGGTCGCATTCTACGTCGCCAGCCCGGCGCTGCTCATCACGGTCATGGACGACAGCGACCTCGGCTTCGTGCTCTCCGGCAACCTGGTCGCGGTCGCCGGGGGCGTGCTCGTCGCCGCCACGCTCGTGGCCACCGTCGAGACGCTGCGCCGCCGCGGCTTGGGCGACACGGTGGTCGCGGTCCTGTGCGGCTCCTACGCGAACGCCGGCAACCTCGGCCTGCCGATCGCGGCGTACGTCCTGGGCGACCCGGTCCTGGTAGCACCGACGCTGCTGCTGCAGATGCTGGTCCTCCAGCCGCTGGCACTGGTCCTGCTCGACGCCGACGCGAGCACGACGAAGCTGTCGTTCTGGGACGTGATCCGCCGCCCGCTGACCAACCCGATCACCGTCGCCTCCTTGATCGGGGTCGCGCTCTCCGTCACCGATCTCGACCTGCCCACAGCGGTCTCGGACCCGCTGGAGCTGGTGGCCGGGATGGCGGTCCCATCCATGCTGATCGCCTACGGCGTCGCGCTGCGGCTCGGGCCGCTGCCCGGACGCGGCGTCCCGGCACTCGATCTGGCCGCCGTGGTCGCGACCAAGCAGATCGTGCAGCCGGTGGCGGCGTACCTCATCGGGCGGTTCGTGCTCGGCCTCGACGCCGAGGCGCTGCTGGCCGTGACCGTGCTCTCCGCGCTGCCGACGGCTCAGAACGTGTTCGTCGTCGCGCAGCGCTACAACCGGGCCACCCTGCTGGCCCGCGACGTCATCTTCGTCAGCACGCTGGCCACGGTGCCGGCGATCCTGCTGGTCGTGCTGCTGCTCACCTAGCCCCAGAGCCAGCCACAGAGCCAGCCCCGAGCCGACCAAAGTCCCTTGCGGCTGTATCTCTTCGGGCGTACCCTCGCGATATATCGGGACACTACGCCGACAGTCGATGCAGCTTTCACAAGGGAGATGACATGAGCAACCTCGACAACCTGCGGGTGAGCGAGGCCGATCGGGAGGAGGCGTCGGCGAGGCTCGCCGAGCACTACTCGACAGGCAGACTCACCGACGACGACTACTACGAGCGCCTGGACGCGGTCTGGTCCGCGAAGGTCCGTGCCGACCTGGAGATGCTCTTCACCGACCTGCCCAAGAGCGCGCCACAGCCGCCACAGGCGGTCCGCCGCCCGCGCCGCGGCCGCCCGCGGGCGTTCCCGCTGGTCGCCTGCTTCCTGCTCGTCGCGATCGGGCTGGTCGTGATGGGCGTGCCGTGGTGGATCTTCGCCGCGATCGCCGGCGGAGCCCTGGTCTTCCGCAAGGGACACCACCGCTCCCGCAGCTGTCACCAGCAGATGCGTCATTCTGTGCACTGAATTCCGGATTCCGTGGCCTCCACCCGGGCGCACCACTAGGTTGTGCCGCGGTCGCTACCCCCACAGCCCACCAGGAGTCCCGATGAACCGCTCCCCTGCCCGCACCGCGCGCCGCGGTCTGGCAACCGCACTCGTTCTCGCCCTGCCGCTGGCGCTCAGCGCCTGTGGTGGTGGCGAGTCCGCCGATGAGGGTGCCGGTGGCGCCACCGAGATCACCGTCGGCGTGATCCCGATCGTCGATGTCGCTCCCCTCTATCTGGGGGTGGAGAAGGGGTTCTTCAAGGAGCAGGGCCTCGACGTCAACCTCGAGCTCGCCCAGGGCGGTGCCGCGATCATCCCCGCCGTCGCCAGCGGCCAGTACCAGTTCGGCTTCTCCAACACGACCTCCCTGCTCCTGGCCCAGACCCAGGACGTCCCGGTCGAGGTCGTCACCGCCGGCGTCAACGCCACCGACGACCCGGCAGCCGACATGGCCGGTGTCCTGGTCAAGGCCGGCAGCGACATCACCTCCCCCAAGGACCTGGAGGGCAAGAAGGTCGCGGTCAACACGCTCAAGAACATCAACACGACCACCACCAACGAGCTCGTCCGCCAAGACGGCGGCGACCCGACCGAGATCGAGTACGTCGAGCTGGCCTTCCCCGAGATCGGCCCGGCCATCGAGAAGGGCGACGTCGACGCGGGCCAGGTCGTCGAGCCGTTCCTCACCATCGGCACCCAAGCCGGCATGACCGACCTCGGCTCCAACTTCGTCGCCGCCGACCCGGGTCTCGCGGTCGCGGAGTACTTCACCTCGACGAACTACGCCGAGTCCGACGCCGACACCGTCGAGGCCTTCACCACCGCGATGAACGAGTCGCTCGACTACGCCCAGCAGCACCCGGACGAGGTGAAGGAGATCCTCCCGACCTACACCGACATCGACGACAAGGTGCTCGCCGAGCTCAACATGCCGCAGTGGACCTCCGAGATCGACACCGCGTCGATCCAGAAGCTGGCGGACCTCTCGAAGGCGGATGGTCTGTTCGCCAAGGACCCGGACGTGGACGCCCTGCTTCCATGACCGGAGCCGGCCGCGGCCGGGACGCCGCCCTGGGCGTACTCGGCCTACTCGTGGTCGTCGGGCTGGCCGAGGCGCTGCCGCGTCTCGGCATCGTCAACGACAGCTATCTTCCGCCGGCGAGCGCGATGTTCGCGGAGCTGTTCGACCAGCTCGGCGAGGTCGTCTTCTGGACCGACCTCGGCGCCACCATCCGGGGCTGGGCCACCGGCCTGGCCGTCGCGATGGCCGCCGGCATCGTGCTCGGCGTGGTCATCGGCTCGGTCGGCTTCCTGCGCGACCTGACCGCCTCCACGATCGAGTTCCTGCGCCCGATCCCCTCGGTCGCCCTGATCCCCCTCGTCGTGCTCCTCTACGGCAGCCGGCCGACCTCGGCGCTGATCCTGGTCGTGTACGCCGCGTTCTGGCAGATCCTCGTGCAGGTGCTCTACGGGGTCGCCGACGTGGACCCGGTCGTGCGCGACACCGCCCGCTCCTACCGCTTCTCGCGCCTGACCACCGTCCGCAGGGTCGTCTGGCCCACCGCGCTCCCCTACGTCATGACCGGCTTCCGGCTGGCCGCCTCGGTCGCGCTGATCCTGGAGATCACCGCCGAGCTGATCATCGGCGTGCCCGGCCTCGGCAAGTCCATCGGCGTCGCCCAGTCCTCCGGCGCGGTCGAGAAGACGTACGCCCTGGTCATCGTCGTCGGGATCATCGGCGTCGCCGTGAACCTGGTCGCCCGGGCCCTCGAACGGCGCACGCTCCGCTGGCACGTCTCGATCCGAAAGGAGGCCCGGTGAGGATCCTCAGGACGGTCGCGTACGCCCTCGCCCTTCCGATCGTGCTGGTCGCGGTGTGGTGGTTCGCCTCGGCCGGCTCCACGAACGTCTTCTGGCCACCGCTGTCCAAGATCGTCGGCGTCTTCGGGGACACCTGGACCGCCGACCGCTGGCGCGGCGACGTGCTGCCGAGTCTGGCGCGGCTCGCGATCGGCTATCTGCTCGCGCTGGCCGGCGGCGTACTCCTCGGGGTCGTCATCGGCCTCTACCGCCCGGTCCGCGCGTTCTGTGAGCCGACGCTGGAGTTCTTCCGGGCGGTGCCGCCGCCGGTGCTGGTGCCGGTGATCGCGCTGTTCCTCGGCTACACCGGCGACGCGTCCAAGATCGTCACGATCGCGCTCGGCTGCCTGTGGCCGATCCTGCTCAACACCGTCGAAGGCGTACGCGGCCTGGACGAGGTCATGCTCGACACCGCCCGCTGCTACCGGTTCAGTGCCTGGACCCGGTTGCGGCAGGTCGTGCTGCGCGGCGCCTCGCCGCAGATCGCGGCGGGAGCGCGCCAGGCGCTGTCGATCGGCGTGATCCTGATGGTGATCAGCGAGCTCTTCGGTGCCAACCGTGGCCTCGGCGCCTCGATCGTGCAGTTCCAGCGCAGCTTCGCCGTCCCGCAGATGTGGACCGGGATCATCCTTCTCGGGATGCTCGGCTTCCTGCTCTCGCTCCTGTTCCGTCTCGTCGAGCACTACTCGCTCGCCTGGTACCGCGGCCTGCGCCAGGCCGACCGCGGTGCCTGACCCGTACCTGAGGAGAACCCGTGTCAACTGCGCTGGACGTACGTGGCCTGAAGAAGACCTACACCACCGGCGGCACCTCCCTGGAGGCCATCGAGCAGCTCGACTTCTCGATCGGCCAGGGCGAGCTGGTCTGCATCGTCGGCCCCTCGGGCGCCGGCAAGACCACCCTGCTGCGCTGCATCAGCGGCCTGCTCGAGGCCACCGCCGGGGTCGTCGAGCTCGACGGCGCCATGGTCACCGAGCCGCCGGCCGGGATGGCGGTGGTCTTCCAGGAGTACGGCCGCTCGTTGTTCCCCTGGCTCACCGTCCGGCAGAACGTCGAGCTGCCGCTCAAGGAGAAGAAGATCCCGCGGGCGCGCCGGACCGAGCTCGTCGACGAGGCGCTCTCGGCCGTCGGCCTGACCGACTCGGCCTCCTCCCATCCCTGGCAGCTCTCCGGCGGCATGCAGCAGCGGGTCGCGATCGCCCGCGCGATCGCCTACGAGCCCTCGGTCCTGCTGATGGACGAGCCGTTCGCCGCCGTCGACGCCCAGACCCGAGCCGACCTGGAGGATCTCGTCCGCGAGCTATGGAAGCGGCTCGGTGTGACGGTCCTGTTCGTCACCCATGACATCGACGAGGCCGTCTACCTCGGCCAGCGCGTGCTCGTCCTCTCCAACCGGCCGACGGTGATCCTGGAGGACGTGGCCATCGACCTCCCCGACGAGCGCGACCAGCTGACCACCCGCTCCGCGCCGCGCTTCGCGGAGCTGCGCGCCCACGTCTACGAGCTGATCCAGAGGGCCAAGAAGGGAGAGCGCCCGGCCCAGGATCACTAGCCCAGGATCACTAGCCCGGGATCACTCGACCGAGGGCGCGATGATCCAGACCGCCGCGTCGGTGGGCAGGTCGCCCACGACCGGGTCGCCGCTGTACATCACGATCTCGCCCTCGGGAAGCGGCGTCGGCTCCATGCCACAGTTGAGGACGACGATCAGGTCGGTCCTCGTGTCCGGGGAGCCGCCGACCCCACCGCGCCGGAACGAGACGACGCCCTCGGGCGCGTCCAGGATCTCCACGTCCTCGTCGGCACCGAGCGCGAAGGCCCGGCGCGCCGACAGCGCCGCCCGGTAGAACTCCAGCGTGGAGTCACGGACACCGTTCTGGGCAGCCACGGTGAGGTCGACCCACTCGGCCGGCTGCGGCAGCCACGGCTGCGTGGGCAGGTCCTCGTCGGGGACCTGACTGAACCCGAAGGGCGGCTCGAACCCGCTCCACGGCAGCGGCACCCGGCACCCGTCACGACCGCCCTCACCGGTCTCCGACCACGGATCCTCCTGATACTCCGGCGGTAGATAGACCTGTGGCAGGCCCAGCTCCTCTCCCTGGTAAAGGTACGCAGACCCCGGAAGCGCCAGCATCGTCAGTGTCGCCGCGCGCGCCCGGTGGAGCGCCTGCAGTCCGTCGCCATAACGCGAGCGGTGGCGTACGACATCGTGGTTGGACAGGACCCAGGTCGGCGCCGCCCGCGAAGGACCGAGCGCCTTCAGCGTCGACCCGATGACCTCCTTGAACGCCTCGGCCGACCAGGGTGCCTGCAGCCAGGAGAAGTTGAACGCCTGGTTGAACTCGTCGGCACGTACGTAGCGCCGCAGCTCCGCCGGACCAGGGGTCCAGGCCTCGGCGACCATCATCCGGTCGCCGTCGAAGGAGTCGATCAGCTTGCGCCAGGCGCGATAGATCTCGTGGACGGCCAGGTTGTCCCACATCGGCGCGTCGGTGACGCCGCGCTCGTACATCACCGCGGCGTCGGACGTCGGCGCGAGCCCCTCGGGGACGACCTGGTCGCGCAGCTCCTTGAAGAGCCCGTGGGCGATGTCGACCCGGAAGCCGTCCACGCCCCGGTCGAGCCAGAAGGTGAGGATCTTGGTGAACTCCTCGACCACCTCGGGGTTGTGCCAGTTGAGGTCGGGCTGGTCGTGGTCGAAGAGGTGGAGGTACCACTGCCCGTCCTCGATCCGCGTCCATGCCGGACCGCCGAAGACCGAGCGCCAGTTGGTCGGCGGCTCCTCGCCGTTCTCGCCGCGGCCGTCGCGGAAGATGTAGCGGTCCCTCGCCGGAGACCCCTGCGCTTCAGCAAGTGCCTCGACGAACCACGGGTGCGCCGAGGAGGTGTGGTTGGGGACCAGGTCGACGATCACCTTCAGGGCGAGCTCGTGGGCGCGCGCGATCAGGTGGTCGGCGTCGGCCAGCGTGCCGAAGATGGGGTCGACGTCGCAGTAGTCGGCGACGTCGTAGCCGTGGTCGTTCTGCGGCGAGGTGTAGAAGGGGCAGATCCAGATCGCGTCGACGCCCAGCGCGGCGAGGTAGTCCAGGTGGTCGGTGATCCCCTGCAGGTCACCGAGCCCGTCGCCGTTCGAGTCCGCGAACGAACGCGGGTAGATCTGATATGCGACGGCTTCGCGCCACCATGGCTGGTCCACGTGGACCCCTATCTCGTCGGTTGGTCATCAGTACCCCGATCCTCTCGACGTGATGCTCGGGGTTGTCAAAACCAGACGGCCCAGCCTGCCGCGGATTTCTGTCGGACCCAGAGCCTGAAACGCCGAATTAACGGTGATGTCCAAAGTCGGCCTGTGGCATGTACGCTTATGAGTGTTGAAGGAGGCGTCCTACGCGCTTCGCGGTTGCTCTCGGTGACCGTTCGTGCAGCACTTGGTCTTCCGCAGATGCAGAAATCAGGACTCGTGGATTCAACGCCCAAAGGGCGGCACGGAGTCGCCCTGTGTACACAAGGATTAGATTCATGACTCAGGGAACCGTGAAGTGGTTCAACGGCGACAAGGGCTTCGGCTTCATCGCCCAGGACAACGGTGGCGACGACGTCTTCGTGCACTTCTCCGCGATCCAGACCAACGGCTACAAGACGTTGGACGAGAACCAGCGCGTCGAGTTCGACGTCACCCAGGGCCCGAAGGGCCCGCAGGCCGAGAACGTCCGCCCGGTCTGACCAAAGACCTAGCTGACCTTTCAGCAAGACAGCCCCGCTCCTGCTTCGGCAGGGCGGGGCTGTCCCCCTTTTGGGGTCGGTGCCTACTCGGGAAGCTTGGTGACATCGACCCAGCCCCGGGCCTCGCTGATCGTCTCCAGGTCACCGAGGGTGAGCGCGATGGTCGTGTTGGCGCTGCCCGCAGCCGGGTAGACCATGTCGAAGCGCTTCAGCGAGGCGTCGAGCCACACCTCGGCCGACGCCGGGTTGCCGAACGGACAGACGCCACCGATCGCGTGGCCGGTCATCGGCTCCACGTCTTCGGCGGCGAGCATCCGCGCCTTGGTGCCGAAGTGGGCCTTGAACTTCGCGTTGGCGATCTTGGCGTCGCCGGCGGCGACGATGAGGATCGCGGCGGTCCGGTCCTCGGCGTAGAGGCTGATGGTCTTGGCGATCTCCGCCGGCGAGACCCCGAGAGCGACCGCGGCGAGCTCGACGGTCGCCTTCGACTCCACCGACTCGATGATGTCTCCACCGCGTCCGAATCGGTCCAGGTGGGTGCGGGCCAGCTCGATCGACATGAACCTCACCCTAGCGGCGCGTCCCGCCGCCGAAGGAGTCGGCGACGGCGCGGTCGGTGAAGATCCGGTACTCCATCGGCGAGGGCGACCCGAACGGCGAGTCCGGCGCCGTGCCGCAGACGATCACCAGGTTGCCGGGGCGGCGGCCCTTCATCGTCGCCGGCTCGACACCGACGACCATGTCGCCGAGGTCACGGGCCGCCGCGATGAAGTCACGCGCCTGGGGGAACGGCGCCCGGTCGACGAGGTTGGCGACGAAGACCCCGGAGGGGGCGAGCACGCGGCGTACGTCCTCCACGAAGGCGGCGGAGACGAGCTCGTCCGGAGTGCGACCGCCGTCGAAGGCGTCGAGGATCACCAGGTCGGCGAAGCCGTCGCGTACGCCGCCGATGCCGCTCTTCCCGTCGACGGGACGCACCTTGATGCCGCTGCGCGGCGGGAGCGGCGCCTCGCTGCGTACGCGCTCGATGACCTCGACCGACGGCTCGAGCACGATCTGCGAGGAGCGCGCCCTGGTCGCGTGGACATAGCGCGCCAGAGTCATCGCGGCGCCGCCGACATGCAGAACTCGCACTGGCCCTGGAGGCAGTCGGTCGATAACATCCCCGATACGCCTCATGTAGTCGAACACGAGGCGGGTCGGATCCCCCAGATCGACAGCCGACTGCTGCATCGCGTCGAGCTCGAGCACATATACATCGTCGGCCATAGCGGAGATACCCTACCCCCCACGTGGAAATGGGGGACCTGTTCCTCTATTGTGACCTGCGCAACGACGGAACGATTGCCCGCTATGGATGCATCTCGGATACCCCTCGGGGCATCCATTCATGTCTCCAGATCTACCTCGCCGATCCCCCACACCCCGTCCGGCGAGGAACGAGAGGAAGTCAAAGCAGCGTGACAACCATCGAAGAAGTCACGATCGGGGCGTTCAGCCAACCCCTGGTCGGGATGTCGTTCATCATCTCCGTTCTCGGCTCATGGGTCGGTCTGACCTGTGCGACCCGCGCGCGCCGGCGCGGCGCCGGCACCGGCGCCTGGCTCTGGCTCTTCGGCGCGGCCGCCTCGATCGGCGGCGGCGCGATCTGGTCCATGCACTTCATCGGCATGCTCGCCTTCGACAGCCACGTGGCGTACGCCCTCGACGTCGGCACGACCCTCATCTCGCTCGCCGTCGCGATCATCGCGGCGATGGTCGGCATGCTCATCGCAACCGCCATGCGGGGCAACGCGGGCTACATCGTCGGTGGCCTGGTCACCGGTGCCGGCGTGTGCGCGATGCACTACACCGGCATGTACGCGATGGACATGAGCGCCGACATGGTCTGGAAGCCCGCCGTGGTCGTGGCCTCGGTCGTCATCGCGCTGGTCGCCTCGGCGCTCGCGCTCTTCTTCGCCTTCAACGTCACCACGCGGCTGATGCGCGTGGGCGCTGCCATCATCATGGGCATCGGCGTGTGCGTCATGCACTACACCGGCATGCTCGCTCTCGAGATCCACAGCTCCCCCGACGACAAGCTCGGGCACGTCACCGGTGCGGACCCGGTCTACCTGGCGATGCCGATCTTCGCGATCTCGGCCGGCATGCTGATCGTGATCGGCTTCGCCACCATGTTCGCGGGCATCAACGATGATCTCGACGACCCGTGGACCCCGGACCAGCGGGCGGTGACCTCCGACTCCGGCGCCCACGCGATGATGCCGCAGCGGCCCGCTTTGGGGCTGCCCACCTACTCCGGCCACGAGCCCGACCTGCTCCAGCAGCCGCGGCAGCCGCTGCAGCCGCTCCCGACGCGTGAGCCGGCAGCCTCCGGCAGCCCGCAGGCGAACCAGCCCGCGAGCGGAGGCATCGGCAGCATGTTCTCCCAGCGCCCCCAGAACCCGGGTCAGCGTCCCCAGCGTCCGACCCAGCTGCGCCCGCAGAACGGTCGTTGGACGCCCCGCCCCTACGCCCAGCAGCCCTCGAACGGCTTCCCGGAGCGGCGGACGGACCTGTTCAACCCGCAGGGTGGACAGCCCGGCGAGGAGGCGACCAACGAGCCGCCGGCTCAGCCGCAGCCTCGGTCGCCGCGCAATCCGGGCTGGCTGCCGCCGCGCAACGACAACAACCTCTAGGACTCCCAGAAGACGCGCTCGACCACACCGTGGGCGAGGCGGGTCATCCGCAGGTAGTCGTTGACCAGCTCGTCGGTCGCGCCCGCCGGATAGCCGAGGATGGCCGCGACGGCGTGCTGCTCGACGGGTCCGGCGGGCAGTGAGTCCGCCGGGCGGCCGCGCGCGAGGGTGACAGCGTTACGGACCCGGCTGACCATCCGCCATGCCTCGATGAGCGTCTCGGCGTCGTCGGCGTCGATCAACGAGGCGTCGCGGGCGGCCTGCAGCGCCTCGACGGTGCGTGGCGTGCGCAGCCCGGGGACGGCGTACGCATGCCGCATCTGCAGCAGCTGGGCGGTCCACTCGATGTCGGCGAGCCCGCCACGGCCGAGCTTGAGGTGGGTGTTGGGGTCGGCGCCGCGGGGCAGCCGCTCGTGGTCGACACGGCCCTTGATGCGGCGCACCTCGACGATGTCGTCCTCGCTCAGCCCACCCTCGGGATAGCGCAGCGGGTCGATCATCTCGGTGAACGCCTCGCGCACCTGCGGGTCGCCGACGACGGCGTCGGCGCGCAGCAGCGCCTGCGACTCCCAGATGCCCGACCACTTCGCGTAGTAGGAGGCGTACGCCGGCAGCGTCCGCACCAGTGCGCCCTGCCGCCCCTCGGGGCGCAGGTCGGCGTCGATCTCCAGGGGCGGGTCGGCACCTGGCAGGGCGAGCAGCCGGCGCAGGTCGGCGATGACCTTGAGCGCGAACTGGGTCGCCTCGCCCGGGTCGGCACCCTCGACGGGCTGGTGGACGAAGAGCACGTCGGCATCGGAGGCGTAGGAGAGCTCGAACCCGCCGTAGCGACCCATCGCGATGATGGCGATCCGCGTCGGAGGCCCGTCGATCCCACGGCGGGCGACCTCCTCGGCCACGACGGTGCGCAGCGAGGCCTCCAAGGTGGCGTCGGTCAGCCGGGACAGGGCGGCGCCGATCGTGTCGATGCCGGCCTCACCGAGGAGCTCGGCGGCCGAGATCCGGAACAGCTCGCGGCGGCGGATCGCCCGGATGTGGCGTACGGCCTCCTCGGCGGAGGTGGTGGTGCGCCGGCGGGCGGCGCGGGCGACCATCTCGTCGGTCAGCGCCTCGGCCGATAGCGGCGCGAGGTCGTGGCCGAGCAGGCGCAGCGCCTCGGGTTCCCGCTCGAGCAGCGCCGTGGTGTAGCGCGAGGTGGACAGGATCGTGGCGAAGTGCTGCGCGACCAGGCCCTCGTCGCGCAGGGAGCGCAGATACCAGGGGGTGGCGCCGAGGGCGTCGGAGATCCGGCGGAACCCGAAGAGCCCGGCGTCGGGATCGGAGCCCTCGGAGAGCCATTCCAGCATCACCGGCAGCAGCGCCCGCTGCAGCGCGGCGCGCCGGGAGACGCCGGTGGTGAGCGCCTCCAGGTGCCGCAGCGCGGCCTTGGGGTCGGCGTAGCCCAGCGCGGTCAGCCGCTCCTCGGCCGCCTTCGCGGAGAGGTGGGCCTGGCCGGACGGGATCCGGGCGACCGCGTCGAGGAGCGGTCGGTAGAAGAGCTTCTCGTGGAGACGGCGTACCTCGATCCGCTGGTGGCCCCACTCCTTCTCCAGCCGCACCACCGGGTCGCGCAGGTAGCCGAGCGAGCGCGCCAGCCAACGCCGCGACTCCTCGTCGTCGGGGACGACGTGGGTGCGCCGCAGCCGGTAGAGCTGGAGCCGGTGCTCCATCCGCCGCAGGAACGCGTAGGCCTCGTGCATGGCCTCGCCGTCCTCGCGCCCGACATAGCCGGAGCGGGTCAGCGCCGCCAGCGCGGAGAGCGTCGTGGGCTGGCGGATCCCGGTGTCGGTGCGGCCGTGGACCAGCTGCAGCAGCTGCACGGCGAACTCGACGTCGCGCAGCCCGCCGGCGCCGAGCTTGAGCTCCCGGTCGGCCTCCCTGGTCGGGATGTGGGCGATGACCCGCCGCCGCATCTTCTGGGTGTCGGAGACGAAGCCGTCGCGCTCGGCGGCCTTCCACACGAACGGGTTGACGGCCTCGACGTAGGCCCGGCCCAGAGCGAGGTCGCCCGCGGCCGGCCGGGCCTTGAGCAGCGCCTGGAACTCCCAGGTGCTCGCCCAGCGCTCGTAGTAGCCGACATGGCCGGCGATCGTGCGCGAGAGCGCGCCCGCCTTCCCCTCGGGACGCAGCGCGGCGTCGACCGGCCAGATGGTGCCCTCGCCGGTGTGGGCCGAGCAGACCTGGATCAGGTTGCTGGCGAGCTGGGTGGCGACTCGCAGCGAGACGTCGTCGGCGACTCCGTCGGCGGCCTCGTGGGCGAAGATCACGTCGACGTCGGAGACGTAGTTGAGCTCGTGGCCGCCGCACTTGCCCATCGCGACGACGGCCAGCCGGACCTTGTCGGCGTCCGCGCCCACCCGCGCGCGGGCGACCGCGAGCGCGGCGTCGAGGGTCGCGCAGGCCAGGTCGGAGAGCTCGGCAGCGACGTCGTCGACCGGGAGCTGATGGGCCAGGTCGCGGGCGGCCAGCCGGAGCAGCCAGCGGCGGTACTCCACCCGCAGCGCGTCGACCCCTTCCGCGTCCGGGACGGTGGCCATCGGGCTCTCATCGGTCGGCTTCGCGCCGACGGCCTCGAGCAGCGAGGCCCGGAAGACGTACGCAGCGGGCCTGGTCGTGCCGAGGGTCGGGTCGGCCAGCTCGCGCCAGTGATCGGGATGGCGGGCCAGGTGGTCGGTCAGCGCAGGCGAGGCGCCGAGCACCGAGACCAGCCGCATCGCGGTGCCCTCGTCTTCGGCGAGCTCCTCGACGAAGCCGTCGCCCTGGGACTCGGCGAGCATGACCAGCCCGGCCAGCGCCGCGTCGGGGTCGGCCGCCTGACCCAGGATCGCCAACAGCTCATGGCCGCCGGCGCCGAGACCTGCCAGATCCGCCAGGGCCGTGTCCGGGTCGTTGAAGCCGAGCCGGAGCAGCTCGCCCTTGCCTGGCAACGTCATGGCCCCGATTCTGTCACCCGCTCGGACTCAGGCGCTCCAGGGCCTGGGAGTCGGGATGACACCGCCACGAGTGCCGCCGGGGGCGACGGCGGCGATGCGTTCACGGACCAGGCGAGCAAACCCGAAGGCCAGCGGCTGCCAGGTCTTGATCAGCTCCCTCTCGGCGAAGGTCGCCGTCGCGACCACGTCGTCGACGCTGCGTCCGATCTGCTCGAGCTCCTCGACGGACTCCTCGGCCCAGACCGCGACCGCGGCGGCGTCGACCTCGGGGTGGAACTGCACGCCCCACACGGTCGGGGCGAAACGCGCCGCCTGGACGTGCCCGTCGATCGAGGTGGCCAGCTCGACGGTGCCCTCGGGCAGCCGGCCGACGACGTCGCGGTGCCAGTGCATGGCGCGGTCGTCGCCTGCGAGCAGGCGCATCAGCGGGTCGAAGAGCACCTCGGGCTCCCAGGTCACCTGGCGTACGCCCACGGTGAGCCCGAACGGGCTGCGCTCCACGGTGCCACCGAGGGCCATCGCGGCCAACTGGTGGCCCAGGCAGATCCCGAGCGTCGGGATACCGGCCTCGGCAGCCTGCGCGATCCGCTCGCGAGTGACCTGCAGCCAGGGGTGCTCGGCGTCCGAGTCGGCGTCCATCGAGCCGCCCATCACGAGCAGCCCCGAGTAGGAGGCGTCCAGCGACGAGACCGGCGGGATCGGCTCGGCGTACGCCCGACAGACGTCGACACACATGCCTGCCTCAGCCAGCCAATGGCCGAACAACGCCGGCGGAACTGTCTCCTCGTGCTGGATGACAAGCACTCGGGGAAGACTCAACGACATCACTCCCACTCTCCCGTTCGATCCAGTGTGGCAGCACCGGATCGGAAGTGTGGAATCGGGCTCGAGTTTCCTTGACAACCAGTTTGCGGACTCAGATGACCGGCAGCATCCGGGAGCGCTCGTAGGCGGTCACCTGCTCACGGTAGGCGGCCCACTCGGCGCGCTTGTTGCGCAGGAAGAAGTCGAAGACGTGCTCGCCCAGGGTCTCGGCGAGGAGCTCGGAGTCCTCGGCCATCCCGATCGCCTCGTCGAGGTTCTCCGGCAGCGGGTCGATGCCGAGACTCTTGCGCTCGCGCTCGGTCAGCGCCCACACGTCGTCCTCGGCCTCACGCGGCAGCTCGTAGCCCTCCTCGATCCCCTTCATGCCCGCCGCCAGGATCACGGCGAAGGCCAGGTAGGGGTTGCAGGCGGCGTCGAGGCTCCTGACCTCGATGCGGGTCGACTGGCCCTTGAGCGGCTTGTACATCGGCACCCGGACCAGCGCCGAGCGGTTGTTGTGGCCCCAGGCGACGTGGGCCGGCGCCTCTCCCCCGCCGATCAGGCGCTTGTAGGAGTTGACCCACTGGTTGGTCACCGCGGTGATCTCGCCGGCGTGGCGGAGCACGCCGCCGATGAAGCTGCGGCCGGTCTTGGAGAGCTGGTATTCGGCGCCCGGCTCGTAGAAGGCGTTGGCGTCGCCCTCGAACAGGCTCAGGTGGGTGTGCATGCCCGAGCCCGGGTGGTCGGTGAACGGCTTGGGCATGAAGCTGGCCCAGATGCCCTGGCTCAGCGCCACCTCGCGGATGACCGTACGGAAGGTCATGATGTTGTCGGCGGTGCTCAGCGCGTCGGCGTAGCGCAGGTCGATCTCGTTCTGGCCGGGCCCGCCCTCGTGGTGGCTGTATTCCACCGAGATCCCCATCGCCTCCAGCATCGTGATCGCCTCACGCCGGAAGTCGGCACCCATCGACTGGGCGGTGTGGTCGAAGTAGCCGCTGGAGTCGACCGGGGTCGGCTCGCTGCCGTCCCGCGGGTTGTCCTTGAACAGGTAGAACTCGATCTCGGGGTGCGTGTAGAAGGTGAAGCCCTTCTCCGCGGCGTTCGACAGGGTGCGCTTGAGCACGTAGCGGGGGTCGGCGTAGGACGGCGAGCCGTCGGGCATCACGATGTCGCAGAACATCCGGCCCGTGGACGGGCCATCGGTACGCCACGGCAGGATCTGGAACGTGCTCGGATCCGGCAGGGCCAGCATGTCGGCCTCGGTCACCCGCGCGAACCCCTCGATCGCGCTGCCGTCGAAGCCGATGCCCTCCGCAAAAGCGCTCTCGAGCTCGGCCGGCGCCACCGCGACCGACTTCAGATAGCCGAGCACGTCGGTGAACCACAGCCGCACGAAACGTACGTCCCGCTCTTCGAGTGCCCGGAGCACGAAGTCCTGTTGCTTGCCCATGCGTGAACACTAACGGTCGGACGTTACAGGCGGGATCTCCGCGCCACGGTCAGCGGCTGGGACCTCTGAAGATCGAGATCACCAGCGCCACCCCGAACCCCGCCAGGGCCGCTCCGAGGACCGACCAGGCGGTGCTCGTGCCGCCTCCGCCGAGATAGCCCATGCCGGTCAGCGCCAGTGCTCCTCCGGCCAGGAGAAGCACGGCGGCCACCAGGAGCCCAAGAGCCTTACCCACAGTCATGACACCGCAATCTAGGTGATGACCAGGGCGAGGGTCACCAGCGAGGTCATCCAGGAGACGAAGCTGCCGACCAGGAAGTACTCGGTCACGTCGTTGATGCTCGGCCCCTCGTGCTCACCGCGGAACGACTGCAGCTCCGGCCAGCGGATCAGGCCCTTGGCCGCGACCACCAGGCCGGCGGCTGCGAGGTTGCCGGTGAGGCCTAGCCCGAAGATCGTCAGTCGCTCGAGCGGGCCCAGGAGCCGGCCGCCCTTGAGATTGTTGCCGTCGACGCCGTCGAGCGGGTTGGCCACCTTGGCGACGTCGAGGACGAGCTGCACCACGACGTTGCCGGTCGAGACCTGGACCAGCAGGCCGCCGAAGACGAGCAGCACCGCCTCGGGGCGCGCCGCCTCGACCCAGACCCAGGGCGCCTGCTCCGCCCACGCGGCGACCGGTCCGCCGACCTCGCCTGCCACCGGCGCCAGCAGGATCCCGACGAAGATCGCCCCGCTGAGCAGGGCCAGCGGGATCCCGGGATGGGGGTTCTTGTCCGCACCCTGAGGCGGGTGGGCCAGGAAGCCCCACAGCACGGCGATCCCGGCGATCACGATCACCGCCGCCAGGTCACCTCCGAAGAGAGCCGAGAGCAGGCCGAAAGCGATCACCGCGGCTGCCCCGATCGCCTCGGGGACCCAGCGGATCCGCTTGAACGGATCGATGATCGAGTGGGCGAAGTCGACCGTGCCGACCCCGATCAGCAGCAAAGCGATCCAGCTCATCTGACCCCTCCCAACAGCTCGTCGGCGCGCACGATCACGGCGATGCCGTCGCGGCGGACGCGCTGGGAGACCGCGGAGGGGGTGATGTCGAGCTCGGCGGCGATGGCCTTCTGAGGCATGGCGGAGAGCATGCCAGAAAGCACCGACACCGAGGATCGATCCAGGCGAGAAAAGAGCTCGTCGCGCGAGACCAGAGCGGCGTTGACCGCGGCCGGGTCCGGCCCGCCCGCGTCCTCCGCCGGCTGATACCAGGTCCGTACGCTGCGGGATGCCGCCTTGTTCTCGGCGTTCTCCGCCGCCTCGATCGCCGCCCGCGCCGACCACCACCCCGGCCCGTCCTCGACCCGGGGGTCGTCGCTGAGCACCCGGGTGGCGCCCCAGCTGATGCCGTGGCGTACGCCGACCACGGGCTCGAGCGCGATCCGCAGCCGGAACGTGGCCTGGATCGCGGCGCCGACGGTCCCGAAGGCTCCCTGGTACTCGTCGCCGACCGTGATCCGCAGCGGCGTGACCGGCTGCCACCTCTCGTTGATCTCCTCGACGGCCTCGGCGAACACCGCGTGGACCTTCGCGCGGTCAGCCTTGGTGCGCGAGCCCACGAGGTCGCCGATCACGGTCGCCACAGAAGCCATGTGTAGATCATACCTTCATTCTGGCGATATGAAGGTATTTGCTTTATTTGATCCGAGTGAAGCTATCTCCTTCACCGTGAGGCCGTGGGCATCACGGCCGCCCCCGGTCCCGTGAGCTCGCCGGGCCAGACCGGGCGGCCGGACAGCGCGAGCACGAGCGCGATCGCGCTGCCGCGGACCTCAGGACCGGTCCCGATCGCCGTGTCGGCGTCGGTGGCCACGAGACGTACGCGCTCGGCTCGCTCCTTGCCGCCGCCCCACTTCTGCGAGGTCTTGGCCAGGTAGCCCAGCGCCGTCACGACGTGCTCGACCGGATAGTCGCGCTGGAGGCCCAGGGGCCGCCGGATGTCCTCGCCGTGGGCGAACTCCTCGACCAGGCGGGTGGCGAGCGGGGCCGGCGGGGTCGCCGTCCGACCGGCGACCCGGCGGAACGCCGCCAAGGTCTCGGCCGGATCGTCGGCGCGCTCCCGATCGACGCCGGTCTGGTTGTCGCGGTCGAAGTCGCCGCGAGCGGCGATCATGCGGCGTACGAACCCCAGCCGTGTCGTCGTCGCGACGTCGATCATGTGGGCGAGCACGTCGTGCACGCTCCAGCCGACACACAGCGATGGTGTCCCCCACTGCGCGGGCGCGATCACCCCGAGATCGTTGATCAACGCCTGGCGTTCGGCATGCACGACGGCCCAGACCGCGCTCTTCGACGACATGCTCCGGACGCTATCGCTACTCCGCGTTCCGCGCTCCCGCATTCATCGCCGGCCTCCGCCCCTCGCTACTTCACCGGCTGCTGCAGCTCGGTGACCCAGGCATCAGCGTCATCCGGCATCTCGAGGTAGATCTCTCGGCACGGGCCGGCGAACTCCAGACCGGAGTCGGTGACGTGGCGGGCCAGCTCCTGCCAAGCCTCACCGATCCGCGTCATCGGACCGCGGTAGATGGCGGTGACCGCGCGGTCGCAGGCCGGCAGGGTTCCCACTTCCAGCCCATCGACGCGCTTTCCGCCGAGTTCGGTTCCGGCGCCGAAGCTCATCCCGTCTCCGACGGCGTCGTACCAGCCGATCGCCGGACCGGACGGTTCGATACCGGCGGCCGCGAACGCACCGTAGACGCGCCCGAAGAGCGGGCCGACCCGCTGCCCGACCTCTGCGGTCTCGTCGACGCGGTCGGTGAGCTGGGTGAGGGTGAGGGCCGCGAGCGGCTTCTCGGTGTAGGTGAGAGTTGACATGGCGTCTCCTTCCAACAGTCGAAGACGTCGCTCCACCTCGCCGAGGCGCCGGCCGTCGGCCTCGATCTGCGATCGCAGCTCGTCGCGGCGCCGTTGCAGCAGCGTGGCGAGCTCGGCCGGCGTACGGCCCTCATCGAGCAGATCGCCGACCTCCTCGAGCGAGAAGCCCAGCGACCTGAACGCCACCAGCGCGTCGGCCCGGGCAAGCAGTGCGGGCTCGTAGAACCGGTAGCCACTGTGCGGGTCGACGCGGGACGGCGAGAGCAGGCCGAGGGAGTCGTAGTGCCTCAGCATGCGCACCGACACCCCGGCGAAGCGGGCGAAGTCTCCGATACTCAACATGACACGTTCAGCCCATCGCCTGACACTGTGTGAGGGTCAACTACTCCACAGGAACCCTGGCCTCGATCTCGGCGAGCCAGGCTGCCGGGGAGGCGTCCGAGGGCATCCGCCAGTCGCCGCGAGGCGACATGGTGCCGCCGTTGGAGACCTTGGGACCGTTGGGGAGGGCCGAGCGCTTGAACTGGTTGGCGAAGAAGCGCCTCACGAAGACCTCGAGCCAGGCGCGGATCTCCTTCATCTCGTACGCGGTCCGCTTTGCCTCCGGGAACCCCGGGGGCCACTCGCCGGCCTCGACGTCGTGCCAGGCGTTCCACGCGAGGAAGGCGATCTTCGAGGGGGTGAAGCCGTTGCGCACGGTGTGGAAGAGAGTGAAGTCCTGCAGGGCGTACGGCCCGATCTTCTGCTCCGTCGACTGCAGCTCCTCCCCCGGCACGAGCTCGGGCGAGATCTCCTGGTCGAGGATCTCCTGGAGGACCTCGTCGGCGGTGCCGTCGAACTGCTCGGTGGTGATCACCCAACGGATCAAGTGCTGGATCAGGGTCTTCGGCACGCCGGCGTTGACGTTGTAGTGCGACATCTGGTCGCCGACGCCGTAGGTCGCCCAGCCGAGCGCGAGCTCGGAGAGGTCGCCGGTGCCGAGGACGATGCCGCCGCGCTGGTTGGCGATGCGGAAGAGGAAGTCCGTACGCAGCCCCGCCTGGACGTTCTCGAAGGTGACGTCGTAGACCGGCTCGCCGTCGCCTGCGGGGTGCCCGATCTCCTTGAGCATCTGGGTGGCGGTGGGGCGGATGTCGAGCGTCTCGTAGGTCGTCCCGAGCGCCTCCATCAGCTTGATCGCGTTGGACTTGGTGTCGTCCGAGGTCGCGAAGCCGGGCATCGTGAACGCCAGGATGTCGCTCGCCGGACGGCCGAGCCGCTCCATCGCCTTGGCGGCCACGATCAGCGCGTGCGTGGAGTCGAGCCCGCCGGAGACGCCGATGACGATCTTCGTGTCCGGGCCGATCGACTGGAGCCGCTTCTCGAGGCCGGAGACCTGGATGTTGTAGGCCTCGTAGCACTCCAGCGCGAGCTTCTCCGGGTCGTCGGGGACGAACGGGAACCGGTCGACCTTGCGCCTCAGACCGTCACCGGTGAGCGGCGGCGCGAGCTCGAACTCGATCTCGGAGTGGAAGGCCCCCTCGGCCCGACGGTTGTCGTCGAAGGTGCCCTGCCGGATCCGCTCGGCGCGGATCCGCTCCAGGTCGACGTCGACGACGGTGCGCCGCGGGCCGTCCGGGAACCGCTCGGT
This sequence comes from Nocardioides sp. NPDC006303, assembly GCF_040613175.1. Classification (NCBI taxonomy): domain Bacteria; kingdom Bacillati; phylum Actinomycetota; class Actinomycetes; order Propionibacteriales; family Nocardioidaceae; genus Nocardioides; species Nocardioides sp. NPDC006303. Next base: position 25,910 of record NZ_JBEXRR010000004.1, on the reverse strand, counting down.
CTCCCCCAGCAGCTCGCCGAGCTCGTACGCCATCGTCTGCCCGTCCCAGGACAGGTCGGTCGTCGACTCGCCCTGGCCCGCGGCGGTGTAGACGTACGCCGCCATGCACCGCGCGCTCGCCGACTGCACCAGGAGTCGGCGCGCGTCGGAACGGCCCACCGTGATCGGGCTGGCGGAGAGGTTGAGCAGCACGGTCGCGCCGGCCAGCGCGGCCTTGGCGCTCGGCGGCACCGGGACCCACATGTCCTCGCAGACCTCGACGTGGAAGACGAGATCCTTGACGTCGGTGCAGCGGAAGAGCAGCTCGTTGCTCAGCGGCACCTCCTCGCCGCCGAGCATGATGGTGCCGTCGGCGCCGTCTCCGGTGCCGTACCACCGCTTCTCGTAGAACTCGCGGTAGGTCGGCAGGTAGGTCTTGGGCACCACGCCGAGCACCTCGCCGCCGTGGATCACGACCGCGGTGTTGAGCACCCGGTCGCCGTGGCGCAGCGGGGCGCCGACGACGATCACCGACAGCAGCGTCTCGGAGGCCACCACGATCGCGCTGATCGCGGCGTGCACGGCGTCGAGGAGGGTCCGCTGCAGGACGAGGTCGTCGATCGAGTAGCCCGAGAGGCACAGCTCCGGGAAGACCGCCACGGCGACGCCCTCGTCGGAGCACTCGCGGGCCTGTGCGATCACCTCGCGCGCGTTGGCTGCCGGGTCGGCGACGGAGATCGGGATGGTGCACGCCGCGACCCGCGCGAAGCCATGGGAGTAGGCGGAGTAGAAGTCCACACCCCGGAGTCTAGGCGCGACCGGCTACCCAGCCACCCGATGCCCGCCGCCGACCGCGTACGGCCTCAGGAGAGGTCGCGGATGCGGATGTTCCGGTAGGAGACCACGTCCGGCGTGCTGCCGTGCGCCTGGACCCCGACGTGACCGGTCAGCCCTCGACTGCTGGAGTCGGGGTCGTTCGGACGACCGGGGAACGGCAGCCCGGGCAGGTTCTCGAACTCGTTGATCACGACACCGTTGCGGATCACGGTGTAGTGCTGCCCGACGACGCGGATCTCGAGGTCGTTCCAGGTGCCCTTCGGAGTCGGTCGCGCCTCGGCCAGGGTGAGGTCGGCGAAGCCGTAGATCGACCCGGTCTTGCGGGGGTCGTTGCTGCCGCCCTCCGGCGAGTCGTTGACCTGGATCTCGTGGCCACAGTTGACCGCGATCCAGGAGAGGTTGCCGGTCTCGCTGCCGTTGAACGTGGTCGGGCACCCCTCGACAGGGCCCCACAGCTCGGGGAAGCGCACCTGGACGCCGCTGTTTCCGCGGGCCGCCCCGGGTGCGTCGTCGCGGAACTGCAGTCGCAACGAGAAGTCGCCGTACTCCTGTGCCGGGTACCACAGGGTTCCGAACCCACCACCCGCGCCGGCGCGGCTGCGGATGGTGCCGTCCGGCACCAGGTCGAACCCACCGTCGCCGGCGTACGCCCAGTCGTCGAAGGAGTCGGCCGAGCCGTCGAATAGCGAGTCGTAACCCTCGACCTTCCCGACCTGCGAGCGGGCGGCGGCGGACTGCAGCCGGCTGGCCTCGGCCCGCGTGACCTCACCGGTGGCGACCAGATCGGCGGTGACGCCGCGAACGTGCGTCACGAAGGCCCCGTGAGTCGGCCACGTCCGCTCGTCGTCGATGACGTCGTTGATGGTGCAGCCGGAGCGGAGGGTGCTGTTGGCGACGCCGCTGTCGAGATCGAGGAAGACCACGCTCGAGCGGGCATCGGGCGCCGGGCAGGTTGCGGTCGTCGAGGGCGTCTCCGCAGGAGTCGCGGAGGCGGCTCCGATCGGACCGCCCATGCACAGGGCGGTGATCCCGAGGACGGCCGACCCGACCGCGAGCCGGGTCCGAGTGCGGCGTGAGGGGAGGAAGTGGGACATCGAGACTCCGAACGTCAGGACGCCGAACGAGATGTGATGCGCGTCACGCTGGATGCTAGTGTCGGCCGCCGCCGACTTTCAACCATTTCCGAACGACTTTCGCGGACAATCTTCGAAAGTAGGTCAGCCTGCCGGCCGCTCCATGACGATCTCTTCCGGGCCGTCGTCGATGGGGCTGGGAACCGTGGCGGACTCGACGAAACCGAGCCGCTCGTAGACGGCGTGGGCGCGATCGTTGCCGACGAGGTGGGTGAGGCGTACGGGCAGGTCGCCGGCACGGGCGATCACCTCGCTCAGCAGCGCGCTGCCGGCGCCGGAGCCCTGCGAGTCAGGCAGGACATACAGCTTCCAGAGCATCAGGTGGTCCTCGAAGACCGAGTAGGAGGCCATCGCGACGACCTGGTCGTCCATCTCAGCGACGAGCATCGTGCCGGCCCTGATCCCGGGGAGCACCGCGTCCGGGGCCCACCACTTGGCGATGCCCTCCTCGACGTACGTCTCGCCGGTGATCGGCGGGTACGTCGCCCGCCAGGTCGTCACGCCGACGTGGATCACCGCGTCGAGGTCCTGCTCCGTCGCCTCTCGCACCCGCATGGACGCGACGATAACCAGGAGCGCCGGGGCTGTCGTTCGGTTTAGCGTCGGACCGTGCTGATCCGACGTGAACGTCCCAAGGACGTGGCCGACATCCGTGCGGTCACCGCCGCCGCCTTCTCCGGCGTGGAGCATTCCGCGCCGCCGATCGAGCCCGACGGGGCGCCCGGCGAGGCGACCCTGGTGGGATGGCTGCGCGCGGATCCGGGCTGGATCCCGGAGCTCTCGCTGGTCGCCGAGGCCGACGGCGAGATCGTCGGCCACGCCGTGGCCACCCGTGGGACGATCGCCGGCCGCCCCGCGCTCGGCCTCGGCCCGGTCAGCGTCTCCCCCGCCCGCCAGCGCGACGGCGTCGGCTCGGCGCTGATGCACGCCATCCTCGGTGCCGCCGACGCGATGGGCGAGCCGGTCGTCGTCCTCCTCGGTTCCCCCGCCTACTACGGCCGCTTCGGCTTCGTCCCCGCCTCGACCCTCGGCATCGATTCCCCCGATCCCGCCTGGGGCGACTACTTCCAGGCACGGCCACTCGCGGCGTACGACCAGTCCGTCCGCGGAGCGTTCGCGTACGCGGCGCCCTTCGACCGGTTGTGAACGAGCCGCCTGTCGGCATCTCCGACGCAGGCGTACTGGCAATCGCGCAAGCGCATTGGGATCGCGACGTCGACCGCGTCGAGCATCTACCTGTGGGCTTTGGGTCGTGGCACTGGCGGGCGTCGGTGGCCGGCACGGCGCGGTTGTTCTTGACCTACGACCTGCCGAAGCCCGGTCGGCACACCGCACAGACGTTGGAGACCGCGTACGCCGGCGCCGCTTCACTCCACGATGCCGGACTGGAGTTCGTCGTCCCGCCGATGCGGGCGTCGGACGGTCGGTTCACCGTTCCAGCCGGTGCTGGGGTGCTCTCGGCCACCCCGTGGGTGGCCGGCGAGCGACCTGCGGTCGCCGACGGCGTACGCCCCCTTCTCGAGCGGCTGCACGCAACGACCCCGCCGGCTCTCATCGCCCCTTGGCGGCCGCTGGTGGGGCCGCAGTTCAGCGAAGAGCTCGCCGAACGAATATTCGTTCCGTGGAACCACGGGCCCTTCGGAGCGCGCGCGCGAGATGCGATCCGCACCGCGCTCCCGGAGATCACCCGCTGGGCGGAGACCTACAGCCGACTCGGCGCCGCTGAGGACCCCGATACGTGGGTCATGACCCACGGCGAACCCCACGAGCACAACCAGCTCCTCACCGGGACCGGCATCGTCCTCGTCGACTGGGAGTCGCTGAAGCTGGCTCCTGCCGATCGCGACATACGCACGCCCGGCGGCCTCTTCGACCTGGAATGGCGGCTCGACGAGATCGACCAGTACGCCACCTGGTTCGCCGGTCCTCACGGCGCCACCGACGACGACCGGGAGGCGATCGCGGGCCTCGAGACCGAACTGTCCCGAGCGTGATCACCACCACACCGCGTACCCCTGCTTCACGACTTAGGCTGGGAGTAGTCCGTGGACTCCATCAGGGAGCTGCGAGATGACACCAGAAAGGCTCGATGATGAGCACGAACCCCTCTGCGGAGGAGACCGCCCCCTACGGGACCGGAGCTGCCGGGAACACGCCGGCCAAGCCCGTACGCAAGGTGCGCACGCATCATCTTCGCGAGATGAAGCAGCGTGGCGACAAGATCACGATGCTGACCTCCTACGACATGTACACCGCCCAGATCTTCGACGAGGCCGGGGTCGACCTGCTGCTCGTCGGTGACTCGGCCTCCAACAACGTCCTCGGCAACGAGACGTCGCTTCCGGTGACCGTGGACGAGCTGCTGCCGCTGACCCGCGCAGTCTCGCGCAGCGTGAAGCGGGCGATGGTCGTCGGTGACCTGCCCTTCGGCTCCTACCAGGCCTCGCCCGAGCAGGGCTACCTGACCGCGGTGCGGTTCATGAAGGAGGCGGGCGCCCACTGCGTGAAGCTCGAGGGCGGCGCCGAGATGGCTCCGGTGATCAAGAAGCTGGTCGAGGGCGGCATCCCGGTCATCGCCCACATCGGTTTCACCCCGCAGTCCGAGCACGTGCTCGGCGGTTACCGCGTCCAGGGCCGCGGCGACACCTCCGACCGGATCATCGACGACGCCAAGGCCGTCCAGGAGGCCGGGGCGTTCGCGGTCGTCATGGAGATGGTGCCCGGTGAGGTCGCCGCGCAGATCTCCAAGGAGCTCGACATCCCCACGATCGGCATCGGCGCCGGCCCCGACTGCGACGGTCAGGTGCTGGTCTGGCAGGACGCCTTCGGCATGCGCAGCGGTAAGATGGCCCGCTTCGTGAAGCAGTACGCCGATGTGAAGTCGGTCCTGTCCGATGGCGCCGAGGCGTACGTCTCCGACGTCAAGGGCTCGACCTTCCCCGGCCCCGAGCACACCTTCTGAGGCGTTCCTTCGTCAGGGTACGCAGGTCGAGGCACGCTTCCCTAGCGGAGCTCCACAAGGGAAGCGTGCCTTCGGCGACATACCTTGACGAAGGATCAGCGTCGCGCCCTGGCGGCGGCGAGCCCGACCAGGCGGGCGACGACCATGGCTACGTAGAAGACCCCGGCGATCTGCTCGATCATCACGAACGCGCGGGCATTGGGGAGTACGGGGACGATGTCGGAGAGGCCGACCGAGGTCAGCGTCGTGAACGAGAGGTACAGCAGGTCGAACCACTGACGGTGGTCGCCGAACGAACCCGGCCAGATCACCTGCACCGCGGCGTACAGATAGGCGAAGGCCCAGGCGACCACGGTGAACGCCGCGCCGGTCGCGAAGAGCTCGTCGCGGGTCACCACGTCGTCGTGGAAGAGGTAGCGGATCATCGCGTAGGAGACGAACAGGTAGAACGGGACGTGGAAGAAGGCCGAGGTCAGCACGACCCAGCCTTCGTTCGGCGCGACGGACTCCCACACCGCGAAGATCATCGCCGGTCCACCGAAGACGCAGGCGGCCCAGGAGAAGGCCGGGGTCATGCGTACCGCCGCGACCGCTGCCAGCAGGAGCAGCAGCTGCAGCACGCCCAGCGCGGCCCGGCCGGCGGTCGAGCCGTCGAGGAAGGGGTAGGCCAGGATCGCCACCACCTGTCCGAGCAGGAGTACGGCAGAGGGGTGCTCGCGCATCGCCCTGATCACGTTCGTCACAACCGCACACCCTAGAGCCACCTGGCCAGTACCGTCGGCACCATGCGCGCTGCCATCGCCCTCGCCTCCGTGATCACTCTCGGGCTCTCGACCGCCGCATGCGCCGGAGACTCCTCTCCTGCCACCACTCCCCCGCCTCTGAACCCGTCGGGCTCGGCAAGCGCCTCCGCCAGTGCCTCCTCATCGGCTCCTGCGGCCGTGCTGCCGACCTCCGACCGGGTCCCGGAGCTCGATGTCGAGGTGGTCAACGACGAGCTCGACCACCCCTGGGACGTGGCCGACATCGGCGAGGACCGGTTCCTGGTCACCGAGCGCGAACGGGCGGTCCTGTCGCTGGTCGAGGGAGGCGAGCGGCGCGAGATCCCCCTCGAGGACAACGACATCTGGGTCTCCGGCGAGACCGGGCTGATGGGCCTCGAGATCGACCCCGGCTTCGCCGAGAACCGGCGCATCTACACCTGCCAGGGCTGGAACGACGGCGAGGACGTACGCGTCATCTCCTGGACCCTCGACGCCCGACTGACCAGGGCCACGCAGGAGCGCACGCTGATCGACGGCTTCCCCACCAGCTCCGGGCGCCATGGTGGCTGCCGGCTGCTGATCAGCGCCGACGGTGCGCTGTGGGTCGGCACCGGCGACGCCGCCAACGAGGAGAACCCGCGCAGCCTCGACTCCCTGGGCGGCAAGACGCTCCGGCTCGACCCGCAGACAGGCAAGCCGTGGCCCGGCAACCCGTGGGCCGGTGACCAGGGACCGCGGCGCTACATCACCTCGTTCGGCCACCGCAACGTGCAGGGTCTGGCAGAGCGAGCAGACGGCACCATCTGGTCGATGGAGCACGGCCCCGACCGCGACGACGAGGTCAACGAGGTCATCCTCGGCGGCGACTACGGCTGGAACCCCGGTGCGGGCTACAACGAGTCGGTGCCGATGACCGACCAGGACCTGCCCGGGAAGCAGATCGAAGCGGCCTGGAACTCCGGCAACCCGACCGTCGCCACCGGTGGCGGCACCTTCATCCCGGTCCAGGACCGATGGGGCGCCTACGGCGGGGCGCTCGCGGTCGCCGTGCTCAAGGACCAGGAGCTGCGGATCCTCTCCTTCGACGAGTCCGGCAAGCTCACCGACGACAGCTCACCCGAGGTCATGCAGGACTACGGGCGGCTGCGTACGGTCACGCTGGCCGCCGATGGCGACCTGCTCGTCACCACCGACAACGGCGGCGAGGACGTGCTGCTCCGGGTGACCCCGCGCTGAGAATCACCCGAAGCTGAGGATCACTTGTCCTCGGTGCCCGCGTCGCCCTCCCAGGCCTTGTCTTCCTTCTCCCAGCGCTCGTTGTTCTCCTGCACGTGTTCCAGCGCTCGGGAGGCCTCGGCGTGGGAGGCGTAGGGGCCGAGACGGTCCTTGGCCTTGCAGCCCTCGTACGGCTCGACGGTCTTGTGCTTGAGGCAGTAGTAGTACTCGCCCGCGTGCTCGTCGCTCATGCAAGCCAACTTACCGTTGCGCGAGATGTTCGCGTGGGCAACAGCGCTGTTACACGGATTTCAGTAGGTTGCCTCCATGAGCCAGATGTTCGACGCCTACGAGACGCGGGATCCGGCCTATGACGAGATGTTCGTCGGCAGCGAGCTCCGTCCTCCCTATCAACGGCTCGGCGACTCGCTGCGCCGGCTCAGCGCGGCCGAGCTGATCAGCCGGGTCGAGGCGATGCAGGCCAGCTATCTCGACCAGGGCGTCACCTTCGACATCGGCGGCGAGGAGCGGGCCTTCCCGCTCGACATCGTGCCGCGGGTCATCGAGCGGGACACCTGGGCGACGATCGACCAGGGCGTCCAGCAGCGGGTCAAGGCGCTGGAACTGTTCCTCGCCGACATCTACGACGAGGGCAAGGTCTTCGACGACGGGGTGATCCCACGCGAGGTGATCACCACCTCCAGCCACTACCACCGCGCTGCCGCCGGGGTGCACCCTCCCAACGGCGTACGCGTCCAGGTCTCGGGGATCGACCTGGTCCGTGACAACACCGGCGAGTTCCGCGTGCTGGAGGACAACGTGCGGGTCCCGTCGGGCGTCTCGTACGTCATGACCAACCGTCGCGCGATCTCGGCCGCGCTCCCGGAGACGATCGCCGAGCACCGGATCCGGCCGGTGGCCAACTACCCGCAGAAGCTCCTCGCGGCGCTGCGCGCGGCCGCTCCCGCCGGCGTCGCGGACCCGACCGTGGTCGTGCTGACCCCTGGCGTCTACAACGGCGCCTACTTCGAGCACGCCCTGCTGGCCCGGACGATGGGGGTCGAGCTCGTCGAGGGGCGCGACCTGGTCTGCCGCAACGGGCAGGTGCTGATGCGTACGACCAAGGGGCTGGCCCCGGTGCACGTCATCTACCGGCGCATCGACGACGAGTTCCTCGATCCGGTGCACTTCCGGCCCGACTCGATGCTCGGCTGCGTCGGGCTGATCGACGCCGCCCGGATGGGCAACGTGACGCTGGCGAACGCGGTCGGCAACGGGGTCGCCGACGACAAGCTCGTCTACACCTACATGCCCGACATCATCCGCTACTACCTCGGCGAGGACCCGGTGATCCGCAACGTCGACACCTGGCGGATGGGCGACGCCTCCTCGCGCGAGGAGGTCCTCGACCGGCTCGACGAGCTCGTGCTCAAGCCCGTCGACGGCTCGGGCGGCAAGGGGATCGTGATCGGGCCGGCGGCCTCCGCGCGCGAGCTGGAGGTGCTGCGCGGCAAGATCCTGGAGGACCCCCGCTCCTGGATCGCGCAGCCGGTGGTGCAGCTCTCGACGGTCCCGACCTTCACCGATGGAGATCTCGGGGCGCGGCATGTGGACCTGAGGCCGTTCGCGGTCAATGATGGCGACAAGGTCTGGGTTCTTCCCGGTGGCCTGACTCGGGTGGCGCTCGCAGAGGGCGAGCTGATCGTGAACAGCTCCCGTGGCGGCGGCTCGAAGGACACCTGGGTGCTCGCCGGACCGACGTCCTCCCGGCCACACGGCCGGGCGGGTCAGTCTCAAGCGCAGGGGGTTGCGTGATGCTGAGTCGCATCGCCGAGTCGATGTTCTGGATCGGGCGTTATGTGGAGCGTGCCGAGGACACCGCGCGCATCCTCGACGTACAGACCCAGCACATCCTCGAGGACGCAGCTACCGACGAGGAGACCGCCTGTCGCTCGCTGCTCGCGGTGATGGGTATCGAGCTCTCCCCCGACGAGAAGGTCGGGCTGCCGCAGATGCTGGACATGCTCGCGTACGACACCACCGCACCGACCTCGATGGCCTACGCGCTCGGCGCGGCCAGGGAGTCGGCCCGCGGCGCCCGGGAGACGCTCTCGGTGCCGTTGTGGGAGGCGCTCAACACCACCTACCGGGCGATCCCGGCCGGCCAGTTCAAGCACATGCGGGCCCCGTTCATCTTCGGCTGGGTACGCGACCGGGTGGCCCAGATCAACGGCACCGCCGACGCCACGATGATGCGTGACGAGTCCTGGCAGTTCCTGATGCTCGGACGCTACGTCGAGCGCGCCGACATGACCTCGCGACTGGTCGCGACCACGTCGCTGACCTCGGCCGCCGGCGGTGCGTCGCAGTGGAACTCGACACTGCGCGCCTGCGGGGCGTACGACGCGTTCCTGCGGGTCAACAAGGGGGTCGAGACCGAGCAGGCGGCTGCCGAGTTCCTGCTGCTGGACCGGATCTTCCCGCGCTCGGTGGTGCATGCGCTGCAGCGGGCCGAGGGGGCGCTGGACACCCTGGAGGGGACGACCCGCCGAGCCGGGTTCACCGACGAGGCCCACCGGCTGATCGGCCGGATGCGGGCGTCGCTGGAGTATCGCTCGCTCCACGATCTGCTGGCCGACCTGCCCGCCGAGATGGAGCGGCTCCAGGCCACCTGTGCCGATGCCACCGAGGCGGTCACCAAGCGCTACTTCGCCGGCGCCGAGGCGCTGGCCTGGCAGCCGGTCTGAGGAGTCTGATCGAGATGAGCATGCAGTTCCGCATCGTGCACACCACGACGTTCGCCTACGACGGACCGGCGGTCGCCTCCTACAACCAGGCGCGGCTGACTCCCCTGACCACGCTCGACCAGATCGTGGTCCACCACCGGATCGACGTCTCACCCAAGCCGTGGACGTATGAGTACAAGGACTACTTCGGCAACGAGGTCACCGCGATCGAGGTGCTCGAGGCGCATCGGACCCTGAAGGTCTCCGCGACCAGCACCGTGCGGGTCGACCGGAAGCCCAGGGTCGCGCCGGTGCTCACCTGGGAGGAGGCCGCTCTGCCCGGGGTCGCGGACCGGTTCATCGAGTTCCTGGGCCTGCCGTTGCAGGTCGTGCCCGACGAGGAGCTCGCGACCCGGGCCAAGACCATCGCTGCCTCCGCCGCGCTTCCGGGCGAGGCCGCGGTCGAGATCGCCCGGGCGGTCGCCGACGGGTCGGCGCCGGCACCGGATGCCGCCCACCAGCTGCTCGGGGCGCTGCGTACGGTCGGGATCCCGGCGCGCTACGTCTCCGGCTACGTCTACCCCGGCGGCGCCCACTCGTGGGTGGAGTGGTGGGACAACGGGTGGCACGGCATCGACCCGGCCACCGGCACCGAGCCCGGCGACGCGTACGTCGGTGTGGCCACGGGTCGTGACCACACCGACGTCAAGCCGCTGGGCGGGATCTATTCGGGTCCCGAGGAGCCGGCCGTCGAGGTCACCGTCGAGATGACCCGGCTCGCTTAGCCTCGCTCAGAGCGAGGACTCGGCCGAGAGCCCGTTGATCACCTTCGCCAGCGCGATGTCACGGCTGGTGACGCCGCCGGCGTCGTGGCTGGTGAGCCGGATCTCGACGTACGGGTAGCGCAGGTCGATGTCGGGGTGGTGGTTGGCCTCCTCGGCCTTCGCCGCTATCGCGTTGACCAGCGCGAGACCGGTGATGAAGTCACCGGTGTCCACGCGGGCCACGATGCTGTCGGCCTCGCCGCTGGTGTCGAAGGTCCAGCCCGCCAGCTGCTCCTGGGCGACCTGCTCGGCGTTGAGGGTCGTGGTGTCAGGTTCCATACCCCCACCCTGCCACCGTCTCGGTCGCCGCGTCATCCGGGTCACCGCTGGGTTCACTCCTGGCGCTGCGCGAGCCGATTGCGTACGCGGTAGACGGCTGCGTGATGGTCGTAGTCGTCGCTCATCACGGCCGCCAGACGCAGCGGGCCGAGCGCGTCCTCGAGCCGGTCCTGGCGCTCCAGGACGCGACCCAGCGAGTGCTGACTCCAGGCGTCGCTCGGGTCGCGCTCGACGAGCCAACGGAGCTCCGTCTCGGCCTTGGCGAGCTGAGCCCGCAGCATGTAGGCCCAGGCCCGCATGCTGCGCAGCCCGAAGTTGTCGGGGTCGTCGGCCAGCGCCGGCTCCAGGATCTCCAGCGCCTCCACCGGGAAGCGCCGCGAGAGCAGGTGGTGGGCGGTCCGGTAGGCCACCTCGTGAGCGCTCTGGCCCGGGAAGACCACAGCCGGGGCTACGTACTCGAACTCTTCGTTCTCCGTCATCACACCCTCCGAACGTGATACCCCCATGCGGTATTCCATCCACACCCGCCATGGGAGCACCATTGTGACGGTTAGGAGGTGAACGCGCATGCACGCATCAGTAGGTGACCACCTCGTCGTCATGGGCCCACACGTCGGCGACCACACGCGAGAGGCCGAGATCATCGAGGTCAGCCACCCCGACGGCAGCCCTCCCTACCTCGTACGCTGGAGCGACAGCGACCACGAGTCGCTCGTCTTCCCCGGTCCGGATGCCCACATCGAGCCCGCCGCACACTAGACTTTTGTGTGGACGGGCTGGCCGGGCGATCGCGTCGTAGAGATACGTCGAGGAAAGTCCGGGCTCCACAGGACAGGGTGGTGGCTAACGGCCACCCGGGGTGACCCGCGGGACAGTGCCACAGAGAACAGACCGCCTCTACCCTCCAGGTAGCGGTAAGGGTGAAACGGTGGGGTAAGAGCCCACCAGTCCTCGTGGTGACACGAGGAGCTAGGTAAACCCCACCCGGAGCAAGACCAGACAGCGTACGTTTGAGGGCGGTCCGCCCGAGTGCGCGGGTAGGTTGCTAGAGGCCATCGGCAACGATGGCCCGAGATGGATGGTCGCCGACTACAGAACCCGGCTTACAGGCCAGCCCGTCCGCTTCACCCTTGGTCCCCGATTCCGGGGAACCTGCATATCGGCCCTCTCCCCTGCCACGAGGTCCCGCTACGGTCCTTGGGCAGCACACGCGCCCACGCGGCTCATGCGACGAGGCCGCAGAAGGGAGCAGCGTCGTGGCAGGCCTCCTCGGCCGACTCGGGGGCTTCTGTGCCCGGCACAGCCTTCTCGTCATCGGCGCCTGGGCGCTGGTGCTCGTCACCGTGGTCTTGGCCGTCTCGAGCCTCGGCGCCAAGACCAGCAACGACCTCGCGCTGCCCGACACCGGCAGCCAGGAGGCGAAGGACCTGCTCTCCGACCGGTTCCCGCCGCAGCAGAACGGCGTCAACCCGATCGTCTTCCACGTGAGCAAGGGGAAGCTGACCGACTCCGCCAACAAGCAGGCCGTCGACAGCGCGGTCAAGGAGATCGGCAAGCAGCCGCATGTCCACACCGTCACCAACCCGCTGAGCAGCGACGGACAGACCGCGGGCCTGCTGTCGAAGGACGGGCGAACAGCCTTCGCGCCGGTACTGATGGACGTCGGGTCCGGCGACCTGACGGAGAAGATCGCCGGCAACGTACTGGACGCCACCCACCCCGCACAGGACGCCGGCATCACCACCGCGGCCGGCGGCTCCATCGGCTCGACGCTGTCGACCGACGAGTCCAGGACCAGCGAGGTCGTCGGGATCATCGCAGCGATGATCATCCTCAGCCTCGTGCTCGGGAGCCTGGTGGCGATGGGGCTGCCGATCATCACCGCCGTCGTCGGGCTCGGCGTCGCTCTGGCCAGCGTCGGTCTGGTCGGCCACCTCCTCTCGATCCCGTCCGCCGGGCCGACCCTGGCCACCATGATCGGCCTCGGCGTCGGCATCGACTACGCCCTCTTCCTGATCACCCGCCACCAGGACCAGATGCGCGACGGGATGCCGATCCGCGAGTCGATCGCGCACGCCGTGGCGACGTCCGGCAGCGCCATCGTCTTCGCCGGCTGCACCGTCGTGGTGGCCCTGCTCGCGCTGGGCGTGGCCGGCATCCCGCTGGTCTCCGCCCTCGGGTACGCCTCGGCCATGGCCGTGGTGGCTGCCGTCCTGGTGGCGATCACCCTGCTGCCTGCGTTCCTCGGACTGCTGGGCCACCGGATCGCCTGGGCCTCGCTTCCGGCTTTCATGCGTCCGGGACGTCGGCGCGACCAGGGCCTATGGGCGAAGTGGGCCGGAGTCGTCCATCGCCACCCGTGGGTGGTCGCGGGCGCCTCGCTCGCGGCCCTGGCGCCACTCATCGTCCCGGTGCTGAGCCTCGAGCTCGGCCAGGAGGACGTCGGCGCCACCTCGAAGGAGACAACCGAACGGCAGGCGTACGACCTGATCAGCGCGGGCCTGGGCGTCGGCTACAACGGTCCGCTGCAGGTCGCGTCGTCCCTCGACCCGGTTGCGGCCCCGAGCGACGAGTACACCCAGAAGTACAACAAGGCGATGTCGCTCAAGTCCGACCTCGAGAAGAAGCAGAAGGAGCTGCCCGAGCAGCAACAGCAGCTCGAGGACGAGCAGGCACAGCTCGAAGCCGAGCAGGCGTCCCTGGAACAACAGAGCGCGCAGCTGCAGGCGCAGCAGGCCGCCCTCGAACAGCAGGCCGCCGCGCTGCGCGGGCAGCAGGCGGACCTCGAGCGGCGGGCCGACCGGCTCCGCGCCGAGCAGCGGACCCTCGAGGCCGAGCAGGCACGCCTCGAGGCCCGCCGGGACCAGCTGCGGCGCGAGGCGAGACGACTGGCGGTGCGGGCCCGGCCGCTCGTCCGGGAGCTCGTACGACTCCGAGCCCACGAGCGCATCCTGGAGCGCCGCATCGCGCGCGCCGAGCAGGACGGCGACGAGGCCCGGGTGGAACGGTTGCATGCCCGCCTCGACGCGGTGGAGGCCGAGCAGGCCGTCGTCCAGGAGAGGCTCGCACCGCTGGAGGCGGAGGCACGCAGCCTCGCCCGGCAGGCACGCCGGTTGCTGGCGCAGGCACAGCGCCTCCAGCAACAGGCCGACACACTGCAACGACAGGCCGACTCGCTCACCCGGCAGAAAGCCGAGCTGGAGCGTCAGGCGGCCTCGCTGCAGGCCCAGGGCAACGAGCTCCAGGCCCAGGCCGACTCGCTGCGTCTGCAGGGGGACGCCCTGGAGCAGCAGGCGAACGAGCTCCAGCAGAAGGCCGACGACCTCAAGGCCGAGCAGCAACAGGCCCAGCAGGAGCAGAAGGAGGCCGAGCAGCTGCAGGACGAGCTCACCCAGATGATGACGGCGGCGGGCGGCGACGCGCGCGGCACCGACCTCCGCGTGGTGAACCTGCAGGACGGTCTCTCGGGCACCAACGGGGTCGTGACCCTCACCCCGCCGCAGATCAACAAGAAGGGCGACGTCGTCCTCCTCTCCGCCGTGCCGACGACCGCCCCTGCCTCAGACGACACCGCCGACCTCGTCGGTCACGTCCGCGACTCCGTGCTGCCGAAGACGAACAAGGGCGAGGGCATCACGTCGTACGTCGGTGGTTACACGGCGTCCTACGTCGACCTGGCCTCCCTCATCTCGGCCCGGCTGCTGCTCGTCATCGGGACCGTGATCCTGCTCGGCTTCCTGCTGCTGATGGTGGCCTTCCGCTCGCTGCTCATCCCGCTCCAGGCAGCGGTGACGAACCTGCTCTCGGCTGCCGCCGCGTTCGGCGTCCTCACCGCCGCGTTCCAGTGGGGCTGGGGCATCGACCTGCTCGGCATCGACACGGCGTCGTCGACGGTGCCGATCGCCAGCTACGTACCTCTGATGATGTTCGCCGGCCTGTTCGGGCTCTCGATGGACTACGAGGTCTTCCTCGTCAGCCACGTCCAGCAGCACGTCCACGAGGGGGCCGAACCCAGGCAGGCGGTCCACTCGGGGCTGGTCTCCAGCGCCCGGATCACCACGGCCGCGGCCCTCATCATGGCGTCGGTGTTCGCCAGCTTCATCCTCGACCTCGACCCGACGATCAAGCAGTTCGGCGTCGGCCTCTCCGTCGCCGTGCTGCTCGCGGGCATCCTCGTTGTCACCCTTGCGCCGGCAGCGCTGGTGATATTCGGACGCGCTGCCTGGTGGCTGCCCCGGTGGCTCGACAAGGTTCTCCCCCACATCTCGATCGAGGGCGAGCCTGCGCTGCGGGCCGGGACTCCGGGCGTCCCGGATAGCCCGCCCCGGCACCGGGGCGACGAACGCACTGGGGTGTCGTCCGAGCGGTGACCGGCGCCCTGGTGCGGTTCGTCCTGGGGCTTGCCTCGTACAGCATGAGAGCGGGACGGGTTAGGTGCCGTGGTCGGCCAGGGCCCGCGGACCGCGGCGACGGGTCACGTTGGTTAACTTGGTTAACCGCTTGACCAGAGAGGCGCGTCACATCTACGATTCCTGCGTAACCGGTTAACCAACAGATGAGGTGTCATGAGTCAGCAGGGGTTCTATCGACCGCAGGGGGCATGGGTAGGAGATGTCATCCCGTGGCAAGAGGATGGGGCCTTCCACCTCTTCTACCTGCGCGAGACTCGCCTAGACCCGGCCGAGGGCATGCCCTGGCACCGGGTGGTGACCGAGGATCTCGTCCGCTTTCGCGAGCTCGGCGAAGACATCGCATCGAACGGCCCGTCGGCCGATGACTTCAACATCTATACCGGCAGCATCTTGCTCGGCCCGGATGGCACTCATCACGCCTTCTACACCGGCCAGAACCCCGCCAACACGGGCGCGGATGGTCGGCCGCTGCAGCTGGTCATGCACGCCACGAGCCGCGACGGCATGCACACCTGGCAGCGGCATCCAGGCGAGACGTTCGGCGCCACCGACGGCTACGAGACCGGCGACTGGCGCGACCCCTTCGTCTTCTGGGACGAGGCAGCGCAGCTGTGGCGGATGCTCATCACCGCACGCCACGCAAAGGGACCGGCGCGACGACGCGGCGTGATCGCGCAGTGCCTCTCGCGCGATCTGGCGCATTGGGAGCCAGCCGAGCCCTTCTGGGACCCGCAGCGGTACGTCGCGATGGAGTGCCCCGAGGTCTTCCAATGGGGCGAGTGGTGGTATCTCGTCTACTCCGAGTTCAGCGACGCCTTCACCACTCGCTACCGCATGTCGCGCAGCCAGCACGGCCCGTGGATCGTCCCGGAGCACGACACGCTCGACGGACGTGCGTTCTACGCCGCCAAGTCGGCGGGCCGCGACGGTCGTCGATTCTTCTTCGGCTGGATCGCCTCACGAGAGGGCGACAGTGACGACGGTGCATGGCAGTGGGCCGGCACGATGTCGGTGCTCGAGGCCGACCAGCGCGAGGACGGAACCCTCGCGTTCCACCCGACCGCCGGGCTCCGCGACACGTTCGACGCCGAGATCGATGACGTCGGCATCGATGCGGGGACCGTCCTGAGTGCCCCTGACGGCTACGCGGTCGAGGTGACCCCGGCCGAGGCGCCCCGCGCCTTCCGGTCGGTCGTCAGGTTCGACATCGCCGACGGCACGACGGAGTGCGGTCTGCTGCTGCGCGCGAGTGCTGACGGGGACGAAGGCTATGTGCTCCGCCTCGAACCGAAGCGCGGCCGTCTCGTCCTCGACCGCTGGCCGCGCCGGAGCACCGGCACCGAGCAGTGGCAGATCTCCGGCGACGTACCGTTCGCCATCGAGCTGGAGCGTCCCTGCCGGATCGAGCCCGGGGCGCACGAGCTCGAGGTCATCGTCGACGGCGATCTCTGCGTGGCCACCCTCGACAACGCCACTGTGCTGAGCACTCGGATCTACGACCGACCGACGGGTCGCCTAGGCGTCTTCGCCGGCGAGGGCACGGTCACCGTCGACACCTTCACCGTGTTCGCCCGCGCCGAGCGCGGTCCTGTGCCCACTGTCTCGAACCACGATCTGATCGCTGCCGCAACCTGATCCCCTACTCCCCTGTTCGGCCCTACCGACTCAGCCACTTCCGACCAAGTCAACGGAGACCAACAATGCCCATCACCATCCCCAAGACGGCCCTGTGCGCCGCCCTGACCGCCGCCGCGCTCGCGCTCACCAGCTGCTCGGGCACAGCTGTCAGCGCCGACCCCACCGACATCGATCCCGAGGGCAAGGTCGAGCCTCGCGAGATCTCCTGGCTGCTCTCGCGCCCTGCCGATGGCGGGGTGATCACGGCGATGGAGCAGATCGCCGAGGAGTACGCCAAGGATCACCCGGGGTTCTCCCTCAACCTGATCACGACTCCCGACCGTCCCTCCTACATCCAGAAGTACGAGACCCTCGCCGCAGCGAACAAGCTGCCCGAGCTGTTCGACACCGATGCGACGCCGTTCGCCCAGAAGCTCGCCGACCAGGGCCGCATGCTCGACGTCGAACTGCTGCTGAAGGACCTCGGTCTCGCCGACGACTATCGCGAGGCAGCGCTGAACTACCAGCGGTTCGACGACGGCTCGCTCCGGATGGTGCCGTTCGAGTTCCAGCTCGGGTTCTTCTGGTACAACTCCGCGCTGCTCGAGCGCGCGAACGTCGAGGTCCCCAAGACGCTCGACGACTTCCCCCAGCTGTGCAAGGACCTGCGAGCCGCAGGTGTCACTCCGATCGCCCTCGACGGGCAGGACCAGTGGCCGCTGGAACGCTACTTGGCCTACTACCCGTTCCGGATGGCCGGTCCGGAGTACGTCCAAGACCTCAAGAACGGCAAGGCGAAGTTCGCCGACCCCGCCGGCCGAGCCGCAGCCGAGTGGCTCTACGACCTGGGCCAGGCCGGATGCTTCCAGGAGGACTTCTCCTCGACCGGGTACGCAGACGCACAGTGCCTGTTCACCTCGGGCAAGGCCGCGATCTACAACATCGGGACCTGGGAGCTCGCGAATCTCGCAACGGATGCGCTCGACCCGGCGGTGCGCGGATCGGTCGACTACTTCACCCTGCCGACGGTCGACGGCGCCGTCACCGACGACAACGCGTACGTCACTCCCTCGGGCATCGGCATGGCGGTCAACTCGCAGACCTATGACCCGCTGGTGCGTGACTTCCTCGCCTACGCGCTCGAGCGCTACCCGGAGATGTACGCCTCGACCGGTGCGCTCTCGCCCACCACCAACGTCGAGACCTCGATCCCCGAGAACGCGACCGACCTCTACCCCAAGGCCGTGAAGCAGGCCGACGGAGTCGGCGCGGACAGCGCGATGCCCTGGGACACCCAGCTCGACCCAGCCACGAACACGCGCCTGCAGCAGGAGCTGACGCTGCTCGTCCAGGGCGACATCGAGCCGGACGAGTTCATCGAGACGATGGACAAGACGCTCGCGGAGAACAGCGATGGCTGACCTCGCACAGACCCGGCTCCGCGCGGGCCGATCGGGTCAACGCCGACGCCGGAAGCCAGCGGCACCATCGATGCTCCCGCGCCGATCCGGACTGTCGGTAGCGATCTTCCTCGTCCCGCCGCTGCTGCTGTACGGCGTCGCGGTGCTGCTTCCGATCGTGCAGTCGCTGTTCCTCAGCCTGTTCAGCTGGGACGGCATCACGGAGATGAAGTTCGTCGGCCTCGACAACTACGTCAAGATGTTCGCCCGCGACGACGTCTTCTGGACGGCGTTCGGCAACGCACTCGGCTACCTGGTGATCTGCCTGGTGCTACAGCTCGGCGGCGCCCTCGCCGTCGCGGCCCTCTTGACGGCACTGCCACGGGCCAGGGAGCTGGTGAAGACGCTCTACCTGCTCCCTGCGGTCATCTCGACGGTCGCGATCGCGTTCCTCTTCCAGCGGATCTACTCCTACGACCCGGTCGGCCCGCTCAACCAGCTGCTCGCCTGGGTCGGCCTCGACAGCGCCCAGACCGCCTGGCTCTCGAACGTGAACACGGTCCTCGCAGCCGTCTCCGTTCCGGAGGGCTGGCGTTTCACCGGCCTCTACATGCTCATCGTGTACGCAGCACTCATTGCCGTACCCCGCGAGCTCGAAGAGGCAGCGCGACTCGACGGTGCTTCCTGGTGGCAGACGTTCTGGCGCATCCGATTCCCCTACATCCGGCCGGTGTGGATCACGACCACGGTCATGGCGACGACCTTCGCGCTGCGCGGCTTCGACATCCCCTACCTGCTGACGAACGGCGGACCGGGCCAATCCTCCGAGCTGCTCACGACGTACATGTACAAGACCGCCTTCGTGCACACCGACTACGGCTACGCCAGCGCCATCTCGGTCTTCATCGTCGTCGAGTGTCTGGTCGCTGTCGGCCTCATCTTCCTGTTGCTTCGTCGAAGGGACGACTCGTGACCACGCCCGTGCTCACCCGACCGCCGGAGGCCGCCGTGCCGAACCCGCCCAAGCCACGTGGGGCCACGCCACCGCCAAGACTCCGCATGCAGCGCACGCTGCTCACGATCACGATCGTGCTCATCGTCGCGGTGCAGGTCTACCCGCTGCTGTGGCTCTTCCTGACAAGCTTCCGCACCGCCGCGGACTTCACCGGCGGAAGCCCGTTCGCGCTGCCCTCGGACTACACCCTCGACAACTACGAGCGAGCCTTCGCGACCGGCAACCTGTGGCTGAACATCCTCAACAGCTTCATCGTCACGGCCGGGGCGAGCCTGCTGATCGTCGTCGCTGGGATGATGGCCGCGTACGCCCTGCAGGTGCTCGGCTTCCGGTTCAGCGGCGTCGTACGCTCCTTGTTCCTGCTCGGGATCGTCGTGCCGGTGCAGATCGCGCTGGTGCCGCTGTTCATCGACTACTCACAGATCGGGCTCCTCGACACCCATCTGTCGATGATCATCCCGCTGGCCGCGTTCTCGCTCCCGATGGCCGTCTATCTGTTCTCGTCGTTCTACGAGTACATCCCTCGCGAGCTGTACGAGGCCGCGTCGCTCGACGGGGCGGGGCCGTACCGGATCTTCGCGCAGATCACCTTCCCGCTCTCGGCGAACACGATCATTACGGTCGTACTCGTGAACAGCATCTTCATCTGGAACGACTTCATCTTCGCGAACACCTTCGTGCTCTCCGACGGGCTCAAGACCATCCCGCTCGGTCTGCAGAACTACATCGGGGCAATGGGCAACACGGACTGGACGGCAACGTTCGCAGCCGTCTGCGTGACCGTGACGCCGCTGCTGCTGGTCTTCCTCGTCCTCAACAAGGCGATGATCCAGGGCCTCGAGAGCGGAGCGACCAAGGGATGAGCACCTCCGAACCCGAGCCCAACAAGGTTGGTTCGAATGTGACGATGCGGGACGTCGCCAAGGCCGCGGGCGTATCGGTCGCGACCGTGTCCCACGTCGTCAACAACAAGCCCGGGGCGCGCATCGGCGATGAGGCCAGGCGCAGGGTGCAAGAGGCCGTCGTGGCACTCGGCTACCGGCCCAACGCCCTGGCCAAGACGTTGTCACGTGGCGGCTCGCGATTCATCGGCCTGGTCGCGGACGCGATCGCGACCACTCCGTTCGCCGGTCAGATCATCCACGGCGCGCAGGATGAGGCCTGGGCTCACGGCTACGTGCTGCTCGTCGCCAACACCGACGGCAACGAAGCAGCCGAGAACGAGGCGATCGCGATGATGCTCGAGCATCAGGTGCAGGGCATCCTCTACTCGAGCTGGTATCACCGCGAGATCGTCGTGCCCGAGATGCTGCACCAGGTCGATACCGTGCTCGTCGACTGCTTCGCCGAGGGCAGCGGCCTGCCAGCCGTGGTGCCTGACGAGGAGCAGGGCGGCAGGACGGCGACCGAGGAACTGCTGGCCGCGGGTCACCGCAGGATCGCGTTCATCAACACGACGACCCCGTCGCCGGCCCAGAGCGGTCGCCTCGCCGGCTACCGCCGCGCTCTCGAGGCAGCCGGCATCGGCTTCGACGGCTCACTCGTGTTCCCCGCCGAACCTGCCCAGGAGGGCGGGTACGCCACCGCACCCCGGATCGTCGAGTCGAAGGCGACAGCCGTCTTCTGCCACAACGACCGCGTGGCAATGGGCCTCTACGACGGACTGCGCGAACACGGGCTGAGCATCCCGGGCGACATCGCTGTCATGGGGTTCGACAACCAGGACGTGATCGCCGCGCACCTGCGCCCACCACTGTCGACTGTCGCGCTTCCGCACTATGACCTCGGCGCTGCCGGCGTCCGGGTGCTCCTCGGCATCGAGTCGTCGTCCACCGAGCAGCTGCTGCGCGTCACGTGCCCATCCGTGCCACGACAGTCGATCTGAGGAGAGCGATGTCCGACGCGCCCGTCGTACCCAGGCCGACCTTCCACTTCACTCCCCGACGCAACTGGATGAACGACCCCAACGGACTCGTCCACGACGGCGGTCGCTGGCACCTGTTCTACCAGTTCAACCCCGAGGGCTCCGAGTGGGGAAACATGAGCTGGGGGCACGCGACCAGCACCGACCTGCAGCACTGGACCGAGCACCCGGTCGCACTGCGGTTCCGCGACGGCGAGCAGATCTTCTCGGGCTCGATCGTCTCGACCCCGACCGAGGCTGGCACCGAGCTGACCGCGTACTACACCAGCGCTTACGCAAACGGCCGCCAGGCCCAGTCGCGAGCGACCAGCAGAGACGGCGGGTTCACCTGGGAGCTCGACGCCGACAACCCGGTGCTCGACCGCGGCACGAGTGCATTCCGGGATCCGAAGGTCATCCGCTACACCGACGAAGCGGGCCGGCTTCGCTGGATTCTGCTCGCGGTCGAGGCAGAGGACCGACAGGTGCACTTCTACACCTCGGACGACCTCCGATCGTGGGAACACGCGAGTGCCTTCGGGCCGCTGGGCCCGACCGGCGTCGTCTGGGAATGCCCGGATCTCGTCCCGCTTCCGCTCGACGGCGATCCCGATGACATGCGCTGGGCGCTGATCCTCAGCACCAACCCGGTCGGGGACAACGCGGATCGCGACGGTTCCTCGATGAGCTACGTCGTTGGCCGCTTCGACGGGACCAGGTTCACGGCGGACTCCGCAGAGCTCGTCCGCCTCGACAGCGGCCGCGACTTCTACGCAGGCGTCACCTTCGACAGTGCCCCACAAGGGGCCGCCATCATGGTCGGCTGGATGAGCAACTGGCGTTACGCAGAAGCATTTCCCTCCGCCCCATGGAAGGGCGCGATGTCGCTGCCGCGACAGCTCGCTCTGCACACCGTCCGGGGTCGACCCCGGCTCGCCCAGAGGCCTCCCTCGTTCCTTCTCGAGCAACTCACCCCGGCGGCACAGGCCACGGTGGTCGTCGCCGAGCAGCCGGTCGACGTCTCTCTCAGCGGTCACAGCGTGCTCGAACTGCAGTGGGATCCAGCCACCACCGGGACTCTCAGCATGCGACTGCACGGTGATGCCGACGCGTGCGTCGAGCTGGAGCACTCGGGAGGAACGCTCCGGCTCACCCGCCGTGGTGCCGCGGCCGAGGCGGTGCAAGCCGACTTCCCCTCGACGAGCGTCACCGAGGTGGGGACCGGAGGTCCGGTCCAGCTGCTTCTCAGCCTCGACGGACCGCTTCTCGAGATCTTCGCGAACCACGGCGAGGCGACCGTCTCGAACCTTGTCCTCCTCGGACTCGGACCCGTCGTCGCAACCGTTGGTACCGAGCGCCCGGGAGCGGTCGCGTACACCGCTGTCGACGTCGCGACACCGCTCCACGCTCTGCAGGACCAGCCCGCAACCGCACTGTGACAACAGCCGATGCATCCGACGCATCGGGCCGAGCCGAAGGAGTCATCATGCCCCACCCCATCTCACGCCGGAGTCTGCTGCAAGGCGCCGGCGCCGGTTCGCTCGCGTTCTTCGCGGTGCACGCCACACCGATCGCCGCGCATGCCGCGCAGACGTCACTGCGGGCGGTCTATCACATGACGCCTCCCTCGGGATGGCTCTGCGATCCTCAGCGCCCGGTCACCACTCGTGGGGCTTACCAGCTCTACTACCTGCACTCGACGCAGAACAACGGCCCCGGCGGCTGGGACCACGCGACGACGACCGACGGTGTCGCCTTCACCCATCACGGCACCGTGATGCCTCTCCAGCCCGACTTCCCGGTGTGGTCCGGGTCGGCCGTCGTCGACACGGCGAACACGGCCGGATACGGCGCCGGAGCCGTCATCGCGCTCGCGACGCAGCCCACCGACGGCATCCGCAAGTATCAGGAGCAGTATCTCTACTGGTCGACCGACGACGGCTTCACCTTCACCCGGCGGCCAGATCCGGTGATCGTCAACACCGACGGACGCACCGCGACAACGCCCGCCGAGATCGAGAACGCCGAATGGTTCCGGGACCCGAAGGTCCATTGGGACGCCGCCCGCGGCGAGTGGGTGTGCGTGATCGGACGGGCACGGTACGCAGCCTTCTACACCTCCTCGAACCTGATCGACTGGCAGCTGAAGCGCAACTTCGACTACCCGAACCACGACCTCGGCGGCATCGAGTGCCCCGACCTGTTCGAGATGACCGCGAACGACGGCACCCGACACTGGGTGCTCGGCGCCAGCATGGACGCCTACAGCATCGGGCTGCCGATGACGTACGCCTACTGGATGGGCACCTGGAACGGCGAGGAGTTCATCGCCTATGACCTCACCCCACAGTGGCTCGACTGGGGCTGGGACTGGTACGCCGCCGTCACCTGGCCCGCCGTCGAGGCGCCGGAGACCAAGCGCCTCGCCATCGCCTGGATGAACAACTGGAAGTACGCCGCACGGGACGTGCCGACCGACGCCTCCGACGGCTACAACGGACAGAACTCGATCGTGCGCGAGCTGCGCCTCGAGCGGCAAGCGGGCGGGTGGTACACGCTGCTCAGCAGCCCCGTGAGCACACTCTCGGACTACGTGACAGCCACCACGACTCTGGGAGACCGCACCGTCAACGGCAGCCTGGTGCTCCCATGGAGCGGACGGGCCTACGAGCTCGAGCTCGACGTCTCCTGGGACACCGCCACCAACGTCGGTGTCTCCGTCGGGCGCTCCGCCGACGGCTCACGACACACCAACATCGGCAAGTACGGAGCCGAGATCTACGTCGATCGAGCCCCCTCCGACCTCGCCGGGTACTCACTGGCGCCCTACACACGAGCCGCCGCGCCGATCGACGCCAGCGCACGATCAGTGCACCTGCGGATCTTCGTCGACACCCAGAGCGTCGAGGTGTTCGTCAACGCCGGCCACACCGTGCTCTCTCAACAGGTGCACTTCACCGAGGGCGACACCGGCATCTCGCTCTACACCGACGGCGGGCCAGCAGACTTCACCGGCATCACCATCCGCCAGCTCCGGAGCATCGGCTGACTCGATTGCCGTCCTACCTCATTGATCGAGGTTTCGGACAGCGATGCCTTCCAGCGCCCTTTTGACTGCCTTCTCCACGGCAGAGGCCGGAACGCCGGCGGGAACGACGAGCATCCCGATCGATGCGTCGCTCTCGTCGGCGAAGGTGCGGTGGACTGCGGCCAGTGCCTGCTCGATCTCCCGCTGAGGGTCGGTGCACTCCCGCCGGAGCCATCGGCGAAGTACGCGGTTGTGTGCCGCGACGACTGCCGCTGCCGTCATCTCGGCACGGAGCTCCGCTTCTGGCGAGGCGTCGGCCCAATGACTCAGGTAGCGACGGAAGAGGCGCTGGTAGCGGGCGCCGCTCACCAGTTCACGCTCACGGAGCGCCGGCACGGTGGAGGTCAGCCCATAGCGCTCCCGCGCACGCTCACCCTCCGCGACGTAGTGGAACAGCACGATCTTGACCGCGTCCGTGACGGCAGCGAGGCCGGCGTCTGCGGGCGAGGAGCGCAATCGCTCTTCGACCCGGCCGAGAATCTCATCGTGGTCGGGGAAGATCACCGCTTCCTTGGACCCGAAGGAGCGGAAGAAGGTGCTGCGGCTGACGCCGGCCTCGGACGCGATGTCGTCGACAGAGGTGGCCGCGTAGCCCTGGATCCCGAACAGGCGGAACGCCGCATCCGAGATCTCGTCACGCGCTGCTGCCATCACTCTCCTTTTGGATCGTTCCCTGGACATCATGCCGCATGACACTTAGTCTCACTCATTGACACTGAAGTTCACAAGGAGTCCCGTTGAGCGCCGAGCCCACCACCGCACCCGATTCCTCGGGCGCCGAGATCGATCTGCACACGACTGCCGGGAAGCTGGCCGAGCTGGAGCGTCGTCTTGACGAGGCTGTCCATGCTGGTTCCGCGAAGGCGGTGGAGAAGCAGCATGCGAAGGGGCGTCAGACCGCGCGGGAGCGGATCGAGATGCTGCTCGATGAGGGTTCCTTCCAGGAGGTCGATGAGCTGGCCCGGCACCGTTCGGTGGCGTTCGGGCTGGAGAAGAACCGGCCCTTCGGTGATGGTGTGGTGACCGGGTACGGCACCATCGATGGGCGTCAGGTGTGTGTGTTCTCCCAGGACTTCACCGTCTTCGGTGGCTCCCTGGGTGAGGTCTATGGCGAGAAGATCACCAAGATCATGGACCTGGCCATCAAGACCGGGTCACCGCTGATCGGGATCAACGAGGGCGCCGGCGCCCGGATCCAGGAAGGCGTGGTCTCCCTGGGGCTGTACGGGGAGATCTTCAAACGCAACGTCCACGCTTCCGGGGTGATCCCGCAGATCAGCCTGATCATGGGCAACTGCGCCGGCGGGCACGTCTACTCCCCCGCGGTCACCGACTTCACCATCATGGTCGACAAGACCTCGGGCATGTTCATCACCGGCCCCGATGTGATCAAGACCGTCACCGGTGAAGACATCACCATGGAAGAGCTCGGCGGCGCCCTGGCCCACAACTCCAAGTCGGGGGTGGCCCACTACATGGGTGCCGACGAGGCCGACGCGATCGACTACGTCAAAGCGTTGCTGTCGTATCTGCCCTCGAACAACATGGAGGAGCCCCCGGCCTTTGAGGAGGCTGCGGATCTGGAGATCTCCGTCCTGGACCGGGAGCTGGACACCTTCATCCCCGATGGCGGGAACCAGCCCTATGACATGCACGAGGTCATCTCCCGTGTTGTTGATGATGAGGAGTTCCTCGAGGTCCAGCCGTTGTGGGCACCCAACATCATCATCGGCTATGCCCGGATCGAGGGCCGACC